>JBKOYW010000162.1:0-2976 GCA_046744275.1 Actinomycetota bacterium | reverse complement strand
GGCCGCACGGTCGCGGTGATCGGCGCCGGCCCGGCCGGCCTCGCCGCCGCGCAGCAGCTGCGCCGCGCCGGCCACACGGTGACCGTGTACGAGCGCGACGAGGCCGGCGGCGGCCTCGTGCGGTTCGGCGTGCCGGACTTCAAGATCGAGAAGTGGGTCATCGAGCGCCGGCTCGAGCAGCTGATCGCCGAGGGCGTGCGGTTCGAGTACGGGGTCGCCGTCGGCGGCGACGTCGACGCGGCCGAGCTCCGCGCGCGCCACGACGCGGTCGTGATCGCCACCGGCTCGCGCGTGCCGCGTGACCTCCCGGTCCCCGGCCGCGAGCTCGACGGCGTGCACTTCGCGATGGAGTACCTCTACGTCCGCAACCGGGCGGTCGCCGCGAACGGCGGCGCGCCGGGTGCGATCACCGCTGCCGGCAAGCACGTGATCGTGGTCGGCGGCGGCGACACCGGCGCGGACTGCGTCGGCAACGCCCATCGCGAGGGCGCCGCGTCGGTGACGCAGATCGAGCTCCTCGGCGAGCCGCCCCCGTCGCGGCCCGACGACCTCACACCCTGGCCGCGCTGGCCGATGAAGCTGCGCCGCAGCTACGCGATCAAGGAGGGCGGCGAGCAGGACTTCGCGATCTCCACCACCGGGCTGAGCGGCTCCAACGGGCGCGTCGAGCGGATCCACTGGGCACAGAACTCCGGCCGCCCACCGTTCGACGTGCTGCCGGGCACCGACGAGGAGCGGCCGGCGCAGCTCGTGCTGCTCGCGATGGGCTTCCTGTCGCCCGAGCAGGCGCTGCTCGAGGCGCTCGGCGTGGAGAAGGACCCCCGCGGCAACGCGAAGGCCGGCGCCTACGCCACGTCCGCCGACGGCGTGTTCGCGGCCGGCGATGCCCGCCGCGGGCAGTCGCTGATCGTGTGGGCGATCAACGAGGGCCGCCAGTGCGCCCGGATGGTCGACCGCTACCTGCGTGGCCTGCCGGCGCGCGACCCGGCCATGGACCTCTCGGCCGGGACCTCGCAGCGCGCGGGGTCGCCCGACCTGGGCGCCGACCCGCCGCAGATCGCGGAGCCGACCTGATGGGCTGGCTGCTCTACCTGATCACGCTGGCGATCTGGGGCCTGATCATCGGCGCCTTCGCGCGGCTCGCGCTGCCTGGCCGCGATCCGCTCACGCTGTTCCAGACCATGCTGGTCGGCATCGGCGGCTCGTTGATCGGCGGCGTGATCGTCTACGTCATCACCGGCGGGCGCTACTACGGCGCCGGCTGGCTCGTCTCGCTCGTCTGCGCGACCGGGATCATGTACTTCATCCGCCGCTCGCGCGGCGGCGGCCTCACGGATCCCGGGCGCGTAGACCGCCGATAACCGGGGTAATAGCTCCGGAACTCGGTGTGCCGGAGGCGCGGGTCCGGCGCGCGATCCAACAGATCCTGGGAGAAGAACCGTGATCCGTCGCTGCCTGCTCGCCGGCGCGCTGCTGCTGGTTCTGCCGTCCGTCGCCCTCGCGCACGACCCGCGCGCCGACCGGCCGGGGCGCTGGATCGGGACGGCGGGGACGAACGTGCCGCTCGTGATGAGCCCGAACGTGCGGCTGGTGGACACGTTCCCGGAGACGCAGGGGATCTCCGGCGAGTTCGCCCGGACCGGCGACTTCTTCTACGTGTCGAGCCTCGACAGCGTCAGCGTGTTCGACACCAGCGATCCGCTGCACCCGCGGCTGACCGGCACGCTCGCCAACCTCGTGTTCGAGAACGAGGCGATGAGCTATGGCGAGCGTCGCAAGGCGGACGGCTCGCTCGAGCGCTTCGTGCTCGTCGGCAACGACCTCTACAACGCCTCGGCCGACGACACCGGCGGCGTCCAGCGCGGCAGCATCGGCGGCGGCGAGGTGATCGTCGTCGACGTCAGCGATTCCGCCAACCCGCACATCCGCTCGCGCGCGCCGGCCACGACCAGCACGCACACGCTGCAGTGCGTGACCGTGGCGTGCCAGTACGCGTACTCGGCGGGCGACACCGGCAGGTTCTCGATCATCGACCTGCGCGACCTCGACCATCCGGTCCAGGCGGGCACGGCGCCGTCTGCGGCAGCGGGGCCGAACGGGATCTTCACGACCGGCGCCGGCCACTACTGGGACTTCGACTCGGCGGGCATCGGCTGGCACACCGGCTCCGGCGGCGCTGCGGCGTTCGACGTCTCCAACCCGGCCGCCCCGGTCGCCCTCAACACCACCGACGCGCACGGCACGCAGACGCCGTGGAACGACTTCATCCACCACAACTCGCAGCGCCCGAACGCGACCCGTTTCCGCGCGAACGCGCAGCCGAGCGTCGGCCGTGGCAACGTCCTGCTCGTCACCGAGGAGGACTACTTCAACGACGGCGACGAGCTGCTGTGCGACCGCGCGGGCACGTTCCAGACCTGGCACGTGCCGACGCTGAGCGGCTCCGGCACGATCGCGCCGCTGGACATCATCAACCCGGTCAAGTTCGGCGACGGCCTCTCGACGCCGATCGGCGGCTTCTGCTCGGCGCACTGGTTCGACTACCACCAGAGCGGGATCGTGGCCCAGGGCTACTACCAGCAGGGCTTGCGGTTCATCGACACGCGCAACGCGCGTGACCTCAAGCAGTACGCGTACGTGACCGGCGGCGCGACCGAGGTGTGGGACGCGTACTGGGTCCCGCAGCGCGACCGCCGCGGCGTCGCCCAGCGCAAGAAGACCAACATCGTCTACACGACGGACCTCGTCCGCGGACTCGACGTCTTCCAGGTGGACGTCCCGCCCGCCGACCTCGGCGAGACCGACGACTCGCTGCTCGATCTGCTGCCCTAGCGGGCACCAACGATCGTGGCGGGCCGCCCTGTTCCTTCGCAGGGCGGCCCTCCGCGCCGTGTGAGATGGTTCACGCGAGCGACGGAGACATGCGAGGGTCCTTGCCGGGGCGGTCCTGCTGGCGAGCGCTGCGCTCGCCGGGGA
>JBKOYW010000030.1:0-4297 GCA_046744275.1 Actinomycetota bacterium | reverse complement strand
GCTGTGCGTCCGGAACGGCTCGAACGGCATCGACATCTTCTTGTTCGGGCCGCGCAGCTTGCGCATCCGCATGTGGATCGGGTTCTGGCCGCCCTCGAAGCGGGCGCGGCGCTTGGAGCCCGAGCGCGAGCCGTAGCCCTTATGGCCGCGGCCGGCGGTCTTGCCGGTGCCCGAGCCCTCGCCGCGGCCGATGCGCTTGCGCGGCCGCCGCGAGCCGGGGGCGGGCTGGAGGTTGTGCAGGCCGATGTCCTCGGTCATTTCTCCTCCACCGTGACGAGATGGCGGACGGCGTGGACCATGCCGCGCAGCTGCGGCGAGTCCTCGCGCTCGACCGACTTGCCGATGCCGCGCAGGCCGAGCGAGCGCAGCGTGTCGCGCTGGCGCGAGTTCGTGCCGTTGGCGGACTTGACCTGCGTGATCAGCAGGCTCATGCCGGGACCTCCTCAGGCTCCGACACGGTCTCGCCGCCGTTCTCCCCGCCGAGGCCGAGCACGCGGTCGACCGACAGGCCGCGTAGCGCCGCGATCTCCTCGGGGCGGCGCAGGTCCTGCAGGCCCGCGATCGTCGCCTTCACGAGGTTGATCGGGTTCTGCGTCCCGAGCGACTTGGAGAGGATGTCGTGGATCCCGGCCAGCTCGAGCACCGCGCGCACGCCGCCGCCGGCGATCACGCCGGTACCGGGCGAGGCGGGCTTGAGGAACACGCGGCCGGAGCCGTAGACGCCGGTCGTCTGATGCGTGATCGTCGAGCCGTGGCGCGGGACGCGGAACAGGTTCTTCTTCGCGCGCTCGACGCCCTTCTGGATCGCCAGCGGCACCTCGTTCGCCTTGCCGTAGCCGACGCCGACGATGCCGTCCTCGTCACCCACCACGACGAGCGCGGTGAACGAGAACCGCCGGCCGCCCTTGACGACCTTGGCGACGCGGTTGATCTCCACGACGCGCTCTTGGAGGTCGAGGCCTGTGCTGGATACGGATCGATCGGGGGCTGCCATGCGTTCCTTCGAGTCTAGAAGTTCAGTCCGGCCTCGCGGGCGCCCTCGGCGAGGGCCTTGACGCGACCGTGGTAGCGGTAGCCGCCGCGGTCGAAGACGGCGGTCTCGATGCCGGCGGCCTTGGCGCGCTCGGCCAGCAGCGCGCCCGCACGCTGGGCCTGCTCGAGCGGCTTGAGCGAGCGCAGCTCGCCCTCCGTCCAGTTGACGGCGGCCAGCGTGCGGCCGGCGTCGTCGTCGACGAGCTGGGCGAAGATGCCGCGGTTGGAGCGGAACACGCTGATGCGCGGGCGCTCGGCGCTGCCGCGCACCTTGGCGCGGACGCGGCGGCGGCGCTTGAGGCGCCGGGCGGGACCGGTGAGGACGGTCATGCGCGCTTGCCCACCTTCCGGGCGACGTACTCGCCCTCGTAGCGAATCCCCTTGCCCTTGTAGGGCTCGGGCTTGCGCTGCTTGCGGATGATGGCGGCGATCTCGCCGACCTGCTGCTTGTTGTTGCCCTTGACGATGATGCGCGTCGGCTGGGGAACCTCGAACTCGATCCCCTCCGGGGCCTTGATCGGCACCGGGTGCGAGTAGCCGAGCGCCAGCTCGAGGTCGCGGCCCTTGAGCTGCGCGCGGTAGCCGACGCCCTGGATCTCGAGCGTCTTGCTGAAGCCGGACGTCACGCCCTCGACCATGTTCGCGACCAGCGAGCGCGTCAGCCCGTGCAGGGCGCGGTGCTCGGCGCGGTCGGTCGGGCGGGTGACGATCAGCTCCTCGCCCTCCTGCTTGACCTCGATCGCGCGGCTCTTGCGCTCGGACAGGTCGCCGCGCGGGCCGGCCACGCGGACGACCTCCGGCTCGATCGTGACGGTCACGCCGGTGGGGACGGGGATGGGCTTCTTGCCGATGCGGCTCATGACTCGGTTACCAGACCTCGGCGACGACCTCGCCGCCCACGCCCGCGCGGCGCGCGTCGTGGCCGGTCATCACGCCTTGGGAGGTGGACACGATCGTGGTGCCCATGCCGCCCAGGACCTTGGGGATGTGCTTGGCGTCGACGTACGTCCGCTGCCCCGGCCGGGACACACGGCGCAGGCCGGAGATGACGGACGTGCGGTCGTCAGTGTACTTGAGGCGCACGAGCAGCTTGTCGCCCGCCGAGCCGGGCACGCCGGGCGCCTCGTCGTAGCCCGCGATGTAGCCCTGCTCGAGCAGGATCCGCGCCATCTCGCGCTTCAGGCGGCTGGCGGGGATCTCGACCTCCTCGTGGGCGGCCATGATCCCGTTGCGGATGCGCGTGAGGAAGTCGGCGATGGGATCGGTCATCGACATGCGATCACCAGCTCGACTTCGTCATGCCGGGGATGAAGCCGTTGTGCGCGAGCTCGCGCAGGCACACACGGCAGAGGCCGAACTTGCGGTAGACGGCACGCGGGCGGCCGCAGCGCCGGCAGCGCGAGTGGGCCCGCGTCTTGTACTTCGGCGGGCGCGACTGGCGCACGATCTTGGACTTCTTTGCCATAAACGGGTTACCTCGCCAGGGACGTCCGGCCCTGCCTGTTGATGTCGTTGGTCTTCATCCGGTCGACCTTCATGCTGCCGCCACCGGCTCACCGGCAAGGCTCTCGAAGCCGGCCGGGCGCCCCTCCCGCGAGAAGGGCATGCCCAGCGCGTCGAGCAGCGCGAACGCCTCGGCGTCGGTGGCTGCGGAAGTCGTGATGGTGATGTCGAGCCCGCGGACCTGGTCGATCGCGTCGTAGTCGATCTCCGGGAAGATGATCTGCTCGCGGATGCCCATCGAGTAGTTGCCGCGCCCGTCGAACGAGCGCGGGTTCAGGCCCCGGAAGTCGCGCAGGCGCGGCAGGGCGATCGAGGTCAGGCGGTCGAGGAACTCGTACGCGCGCTCCTGGCGCAGCGTCACGGACAGGCCGACCGGCATGCCCTCGCGCAGCTTGAAGGCGGCAACCGACTTGCGGGCGCGGCGGACGTTCGGCCGCTGGCCGGTGATCGTCGCCAGCTGCTCCTGCGCGGCCTCGAGCATCTTCGAGTCCTGCTTGGCCTCGCCGACGCCCATGTTGAGCGTCACCTTCTCGACCTTCGGGGCCTGCATGACCGAGCTGTAGCCGAACTTGCGCACCAGCGCGGCGCGGATCTCGTCGTTGTACCGGTCCTTGAGTCGTGCCATGTCAGTCCAGCTCCGCACCCGAGCGGCGGGCGACGCGCTTGCGATGCCCCTCGGCGTCGCGCGTCACGCCGATCCGCGTCGGCTTCTTGTTCTTGGGATCGACGATCGCCACGTTGGAGACGTGGATCGACCCCTCCTTCTCGATCACGCCCACCGGCATGTTCGGGCGGCCGGGCAGCGGGCGCTGATGGCGCTTGACCATGTTCAGGCCCTCGACGTACACGCGGTCCTTCTTGGGATCGGTGCGGATGACCTTGCCGGTCTTGCCCTTGTCTTTGCCGGCGATGACGATGACCTCGTCGTCGGTGCGGATGCGCATTAGAGCACCTCCGGGGCGAGCGAGACGATCTTCATGAACCCGCCGTCGCGCAGCTCGCGGGCGACCGGGCCGAAGATGCGCGTGCCGCGCGGGTTGTTCTGGGCGTCGATGATCACCGCCGCGTTCTCGTCGAACGCGATGTAGGTGCCGTCGTCGCGCCCGAACTCCTTCTTCGTGCGCACGACGACAGCCTTGACGACCTCGCCCTTCTTGACCGACCCCTGCGGGTTGGCCTGCTTGACGGTCGCCGTGATGATGTCGCCGACCCCGGCGTAGCGGCGGCGCGAGCCGCCCATCACGCGGATGCAGAGGATCTCGCGCGCGCCGGTGTTGTCGGCGACCTTCAGCCGGGTCTCGTTCTGGATCACTTCGCGCGCTCCACGACTTCGACCAGACGCCAGCGCTTGCTGCGCGACATCGGGCGGCACTCCTGGACGCGAACGGTGTCGCCCTCGTGGGCGTCGTTGCGCTCGTCGTGCGCATAGAGCTTGACCGTCGAGCGCATGATCTTGTGGTAGCGCTTGTGGCGCCGGACCATGTCGATGGCCAGGGTGATGGTCTTCTCGCCCTTCTCGGAGACGACGATGCCCTGACGGACCTTGGCCTTGCCCGGCCCGTGCTCGGCCGCGCGGTCTGCCTCGCGCGGCGGCGCTGCTGTGTGGGCCTCTGCCTTCTTCGTCTTCACGCGCTGCCGGTAGGCGCGGCGCTGCTTGGCCAGCGCGGCACGGCGCTCGCGGCGCTCGGCGTCGCGCTCCTCGGGCGTGCGCGGCTTGCGGCGGCCGGCGGCCGCCTGGCGCTCCGCGCGCTTGGCCTCAAGC
>JBKOYW010000015.1:0-2818 GCA_046744275.1 Actinomycetota bacterium | reverse complement strand
CGCTCGGGCAGTGAGCTACCCCGAGCACCTGCGGGCACAGGTCGAGGACTACTTGGCGCAGCTGCGCTTCGCCGAGGAGGCGGGGACCGCCGGGCTCGAGGAGGCGATGCGCTACAGCCTGCTCGCGGGCGGGAAGCGGATTCGGCCTGTGCTGGCGCTCGCCACCGCGGAGGACCTCGGCCGCGATCCCGCCGAGATGCTCCCGCTCGCCGCCGCGCTCGAGCTGATCCACACATACAGCCTCATCCACGACGACCTGCCGGCGATGGACGACGACGACCTCCGCCGAGGCCGTCCCACCTGCCATGTCGTGTACGGCGAGGACATCGCGATCCTGGCCGGCGACGGCCTGTACGCCGAGGCCTTCCGCCATCTGCTGCAACACCAGAAAGCAGAGCCGCACAGACTCCTGGCCGCCGCGGCCGAGCTCGCGACCGCCACAGGGGTCAACGGGATGGTTGGGGGCCAGTACATCGACGTGCGCGGACTGGTCCCGCACGGCGATGTCGGCCTGCGCCGCCTGCACGAGCTCAAGACCGGCCGGCTGATCGCCGCGTCGGTGGAGTGTGTCCTCCTGCTCGGTGCCGACGAGGCGGCAGCCACTAGACTGGCTGGCTTCCGTGCCTTCGCGGCAGAGCTAGGGGTCCTGTTCCAGATCGTCGACGACATTCTCGACGTGACGGGTACAGAGGATGCACTGGGTAAGCCGCAGGGCAGTGACGAGCGCCATGGGAAGCTGACCTACGTGAGCCAATACGGTGTCGACGGCGCGCGCCGGATGGCCGCTGATTCCCATCGCAACGCCCGCGAGGCCCTCCGCCAGGCGGGCGGAGCGGCGGAGCTCGAGCACATCACGGACTTCATCTACACCCGCTCCTCGTGACCAAGCACCTCGACCGCATCAACCGCCCGCAGGACCTTCACGGTCTCTCCGAGGACGAGCTCCAGCAGGTGGCGCAGGAGGTGCGCGAGCTGCTGATCGACACGGTCGGCGAGATCGGCGGGCACTTCGGCGCGAACCTCGGCAGCTGCGAGATCGCGGTCGCCGTGCACTCGCTGCTCGACTCCCCGCGCGACAAGATCGTGTGGGACGTCGGCCACCAGGCCTACCCGCACAAGGTCCTGACCGGCCGCCGCGACCAGCTCCAGACGATCCGCAAGTACGGCGGCCTGGCCCCGTTCTGCTCGATCGCCGAGTCGGAGCACGACATCATGGGCGCCGGCCACGCGTCGACCGCGATCGGCTACGCGGTCGGGCTCAAGGAGGCCATGCGGCACGGCGCCGGCGAGGACGGGAAGGTCGTCGCCGTGGTCGGCGACGGCGCCATGACCGGCGGAGTCGCCTTCGAGGCGGTCCACCAGGCCGGCGGCCTCGGCACGCCGCTCGTGGTGATCCTCAACGACAACGGCATGTCCATCGCCCCGAACGTGGGCGCGCTGAGCCGCTACTTCAACCGCGTCCGGCTCGAGCCCCGCTTCTGGCGCGCGCGCGAGGGCGTGGAGGAGAGGCTCACGCGGCTGCCGGCCGGCATCGGCGCCCGCTTCGAGCGCCTCGGCCCGCAGGTCAAGGAGTCCGTCAAGGCGCTGTGGCAGCCCGGTCTGTGGTGGGAGGAGCTCGACTGGGCGTACATGGGCGTGATCGACGGCCACGACGTCCGCGCCGTCCGCAAGGCCCTGCGCGCCGCGTTCGAGGCCGAGCGACCCGTGGTCATCCACGTCGCCACCGTCAAGGGCAAGGGGTTCGCGCCTGCCGAGGAGGGCGGGCTCGAGGGCATGGAGAAGTGGCACGCCGCGAAGCCCAACTCGATCGCCGGCGGCCGTCCCGCCGCTCCCAGCAAGAAGAAGAAGAGCGTCGCGCCGCCGCAGTACACGCAGGTGTTCGGCGAGGCGATCGTGCGCGAGTGCGAGCGCGACGAGCGCGTGGTCGGCATCACGGCCGCCATGAACTCCGGCACCGGCCTCTCGATCCTCCAAAAGGCGATGCCGGACCGGTATTTCGACGTCGGCATCGCCGAGCAGCAGGCCGTGCTGTTCGCCGCCGGGCTGGCGCTTCAGGGCATGCGCCCGGTCGCGGCCATCTACTCGACCTTCCTCCAGCGCGCGTTCGACCAGATCGTCCACGACGTCTGCCTGCAGCGGCTCAACGTGACGTTCTGCATGGACCGCGCCGGCCTGGTCGGTGACGACGGCCCGACCCACCACGGCGCCTTCGACATCTCCTACCTGCGCCCGCTGCCGAACATCACGCTGATGGCGCCGCGCGACGAGGCGATGCTCGTCCACATGCTGCACACCGCGCTCCGGATCGACGGGCCGGCCGCGATCCGCTACCCGCGCGGCGAGGCGGTCGGGGTCGAGATCCCGCGCGAGCCGACCGTGCTCGAGGTCGGCACCGGCGAGATCTTGCGCGAGGGCGAGCGCGTCGCGGTCGTCGGTTATGGCACGGGCGTCGGCAAGGCGCTCGGCGCGGCCGACCTGCTGGCCGAGCACGGACTCGACGTCACCGTCGCCGACGCCCGCTTCGCCAAGCCGCTCGATTCCGGCCTGCTGGCCCAGCTCGCCGCCGAGCACGACCTGGTCGTGACCGTCGAGGAGGGCGTGCTGATGGGCGGCTTCGGCAGCGCGGTGTGGAGCATGTGGACGAGCATCGCCTCGTCGCGCGGCGCCATCAGCGTGATGTTGGGCAGCGGCCGCAGGTAGGCGATGTCGAACGCGCCGTGGTGGGTCGGGCCGTCGTCGCCGACCAGCCCGGCGCGGTCCATGCAGAACGTGACCGGCAGGTTCTGCAGGCAGACGTCGTGGACGATCTGGTCGAACG
>JBKOYW010000529.1:0-11346 GCA_046744275.1 Actinomycetota bacterium | reverse complement strand
GCCGGGAGCCCACGAAGCCGCCGTGTCCACGCCGGAGACTCGCTTCCGCTCTCTATGCGACTCCGGCATTTGGAGTCGAGCACGTCCGTCGACCTTCGCGCTTCTCCTATCGCCTGATAGGAGGCGTCTGGGCGCCCAGGGCCGGCGCTCGTGCAATGGCACGTTCAAGTGACCGCCGGGCAAGGGTGCGCCGCGTGTCGCCTGCGCCCGCACCCAGCAGCGCTGCATCGCTTGAACATGACGTCGCTGAGAGCGCTCCCCGCTGGCGGGTCGCGGGGCGCCCTGGGCGGCCAACGCCTCTTGGTGACAGCCCACATGAGCGGGACCTCCTCGGCTGACCATTCTCGACTTGTGAGCCCACGGCTACGGGACGCCGGCGACGATCTCGCAGCCTGACGCGCTGTCGGTCCCGGCCTCGCCGTCGCAGTCGTCCGGACTACCGAGTCCGCCGTCGAGGAAGTCGTTCCTGGGCCCCGCCTGAGGAAGTCGGCGCCGTCGCCTGCGTCGAGGACGTCGTTGCCGCCGGCGCTCCCGAAGGTCGCACTCCGGGTCGTATCGACGTTGTCGCCGAACAGTCTGTCGTTGCCGTCGCCGCCGTCGACCGCGTCGTGGCCGGCCGACGTGACGGCGCCAGCCGAGAGATTGTCACCGACGAGACCAAGATCGTCCCCGCCACTGCCGATGACCGTGTCGTTGCCCGCAGCGATTGCGCGGCCCACGAATGCTTCGCTGTCCCCGAGAACGAAGTCGGGACCCAGGCCTCCGTCAAGCACGTCGTTGCCGCCACCGGTGGCGTCGCCGGCGAAAGCGATCGAGTCGCCGATCACCCCGTCGAGCCCGTCGTCGCCAGAGATGTAGTCGTTCCCACCCCCGGAAGCTATGAGGCCGACACTGTCGCCGAGACTGTTGTCGTTGCCAGGTCCGAGATACAGGACGTCGTGGCCGCCTCCGACCGCGCTGGCAGCGAAGTTGACGACGTCGCCTCGAACGAAGTCGTTCCCCTCGCCGGCGTCGATCCGGTCGTTGCCCACCCCGCCGGCGATCTGGTCGCCGCCGGCGAGCCCGCAGATTGTGTCGTCGCCGCCGAGGCCGTTGATTGCGTCATTGCTTGGCGAGCCGATGATCACGTCGTCGCCGCTGGTGCCGTTGATCGTGCCGGAGCCAGTGATCGTCGCCGGCTCCCCGAAGCAGGTGGCTGTCTCCTGCGCCACCCCCTGAGCGGCGCCCGCGACGCCCCCGGCGAGCGCCAGCGGCCCGACCGCGACGAGTCGCGATCGCCAGCCGAGCGTTGTTCCTGTCGAAGCCATCAGCAGCTGTTGGACACGCGCACGCCTGCTGGCGGGCTAGTGCCCGGCGCCTCTGCTGCCTTCCTCCGGGCCGTCGTCGTAGCGGGTGGTGCCGTTCGGGGCGGACACGATCACCGGTGCGGCGGAGCCGGCGCTGGTGTGGCTGTGTCGCTCGTGGGGAGGATCGCGACGGCGGCGCTCAGACCGATGACGGCGATCATGGCGACCGCGAGCAGCGCGCGCAGCTGGACGTAGTGGGGAGTGGAGTACGACGGCGGGGTGATGTTGGGAGAGCTGGTGGCTCATGGCGGCCTGCTCGGGGATGTCCGGCTCGGCGTGCGTGCCGGTCGTGCGGTGCTGTCCGACGTTGGGTTGCGATTGTCTACGGGGGCGCCTCAGGCGCGGCAAAAGCGCGGCAAAAGCGCGGTAAAAGCGGGGCGAAGGCGGGTTGTGGGCGGATGTGCTTGCTCGGTACGGTGGGATGCCAACGGCCCCGGCGCACAGACTCGTATGGACTTCCGCATCCTTGGTCCCCTTGAGGCTCTCGACGAGGGTCGGGTCGTTACGCCGCGCGGGGCCAAACAGCGTGCGCTGCTGGCCTTGTTCCTGGTGCACGCGAACGAGACGCTCAGCACCGACTCGCTGATCGAGGAGCTGTGGGGGGATAGCCCGCCCACGACCGCGGCGAAGACGGTGCAGGTGCACGTCTCGCATCTGCGCAAGGCGCTCGCCCTCGGAGTGGAGAACGGTGCGGACGGCGTGATCTTGACTCGTGGGCGCGGCTATGAGCTGAGGCTCGATCCGGGGCAGCTCGATTCGCGGCGCTTCGAGGCGCTCGTGGCCGAGGGCAGGGGCGAGCTGGCCGAGGGCCGCCCGGCGCGCGCGGCCTCGATCCTCGAGCGGGCGCTGTCGCTGTGGGCCGGCCCGGCGCTGGCCGATCTGGCGAACGAGCCGTTCGCGCGGCGCGAGATTGCACGGCTCAAGGAACTGCGGGTCGATGCGCTCGAGCAGTTGATCGAGGCGAAGCTCGAGCTGGGCCGCCCTGAGGAGGTGGTGCCCCAGCTCGAGGCGCTGATCCGCGAGCACCCCTACCGCGAGCGCTACCGGGCGCAGATGATGCTCGCGCTCTACCGCTGCGACCGGCAGGCGGACGCGCTGCAGGCCTACCACGACGCCAGGAGGACACTGGTCGAGCAGCTGGGGATCGAGCCGGGCGATCGACTCAGGGAGCTGGAGCACGCGATCCTCGCCCAGGACCCGACCCTCGCCCTCCCCGCGGCCGAGGCGCCCGCGCTGCCGCCGGAGCTCGACGATCGGAAGCCGCTGGTGGGCCGAAAGGTCGAGCTCGAGCGGCTGCACGAGCACTGGCAGCGAGCGCGACAAGGAGCCGGCCGACTGCTGCTTGTGACCGGTCCGCGCGGGATCGGCAAGACCCGGCTGGCGGCCGAGCTCGCCGCCGAGGTGCTGCGCGAGGGTGGCGGGGTGCTCTACGCGTCGGCCGCCGGGCCGCCCGAGACGGTGCGCGCGGTGCTGGCGGACGCCTGTGAGGCGGGAAGTCCGACGCTGGTGCTGCTCGACGACGTCGACCTCGGGGGCCATGAGCTGCTCGAAGCGGCGAGTGGGCTCATAGACGCAGCGGTGCCGGTGCTGGTGTTGGCAACGGCCGAGGATGCGTCGCTCGCGGCGGCGCTGGGCGACGAGGCGACGCTGACCCTTCAGCCGCTCGACGCCGACGGCATGCGCGCGGTGGCGCAGCTCTACGCCGGCGCCCGCGACGACGTCGAGGTCCCGCTCAAGCGGCTCGCTGCGGCGAGCGGTGGTGTGCCGCGGCGAGTGCACGCGGCGGCGCGCGAGTGGGCGCGCAGCGAGGCGTTGCGCCGCCTGGGGACTGCGGCGGGTCGAGCGGCAAGCGAGCGCAGGGATCTGCGAGTAAGCGAGGACGATCTCGCCGGTGAGGTGGTTGAGCTCCAGGCACTGAGTGAACCGCCCGAGCCCGACGGCGGCGAGCTAGATGTCGTCGGCTGCCCCTTCAAGGGGCTGGCCGCGTTTGAGCTGGAGGATTCCGGGCTGTTCTTCGGGCGCGAGCGGCTGGTGGCCCAGATGGTGGCGCGCCTGCCCGGGGCGCCGCTGACGGGCATCGTCGGGCCGTCGGGCAGCGGCAAGTCGTCGGCGCTGCGGGCGGGGCTGCTCGCCGCGCTCGCCGGCGGGGTGTTGCCGGGCAGCGAGCGGTGGGCCCTGGCGCTGTTGCGGCCGGGCGAGTACCCGTTGCAGGCGCTCGAGCAGGCGATCGCCGCGGCCGCGCCCGAGGAGCGGCTGGTCGTCGCGGTGGATCAGTTCGAGGAGGCGTTCGTGATGTGCCGTGACGAGTCCGAGCGCGGCGCGTTCATCGACGCGCTCGTCGGCTGGGCTCGCTACCGGCGGCGCACCGCGGTGGTGCTGGTCGCGGTGCGCGCGGGCTTCTACGGGCGCTGTGCCGCCTATCCCGAGCTGTCGTTGTTGTTGGGCGCCAGCCACGTTCTGGTGGGGCCGATGCGCCGCGATGAGCTGCGCCGCGCGATCGAGCTGCCCGCGCGCCGTGCCGGTCTGCGCGTGGAGGAGCCGCTCGTCGAGGCGCTGGTCGCCGACGTCGAGGGCCAACCGGGGGCGCTGCCGCTGCTGTCCACGGCGCTGCTCGAGCTGTGGCAGCGCCGCGATGGCAGCCGCCTGAGCTTGAGCAGCTACGAGCAGACCGGCGGTGTGCACGGCGCGGTGGCCCGGCTCGCGGAGAGCGCCTACCAACGGCTCGACCCGGATCGCCGGGAACTCGCGCGCCGCATCCTGCTGCGGCTGGCCGGTGAGGGCGAGGGCGAGACGGTCGTGCGGCAGCGCGTGCCGCTGGCCGAGCTCGAGGGCGAGCGCGACGATCGCGTGGCCGACGTGCTGGCCGGGCTGGCCCGGGAACGGCTGGTCACGATCGGTGAGGGCCAGGTCGAGGTCGCGCACGAGGCGCTGTTGCGCGAGTGGCCGCGGCTGCGCGGCTGGCTCGAGGAGGGCGCCGAGGGCCGCCGGCTGCAGCTCCACCTCGGCGCGGCGGCGCGCGAGTGGGACGCGGGCGGACGCGACGCCGGAGAGCTGTATCGCGGCGCGCGCCTGGCTTCGGCGCTCGACTGGTCGGTCGCCCACCGGGCCGAGCTCAACGCGAGCGAGCGCGCCTTCCTGGACGAGAGCCGCGCTGCGAGCGAGCGCTCGCAGCGCCGCCTACGCGCCGTGCTGGCCGGCGTCGCCGCGCTGCTGGTGCTGGCGGTGATCGCCGGCCTCGTCGCTCTCGACCAGCGCGGCAACGCCCGCGACCAGGCGCTCGCGGCCGACGCGCAGCGCCTCGGCGCCCAGGCGCTCACCGTGGACCAGCTCGACCGTGCGCTGCTGCTGGCGCGCCAGGGCGTGGCGCTCGACGACACCGTGCAGACCCGCGGCAACCTGCTCGCCGCGCTGCTCAAGAGCCCGGCGGCGATCGGGGTCTTGCGCGGCGACGGCGATCGGCTGCTGAGCCTCGACCTCAGCCCCGACGGGCGCACGCTGGCGGTCATCGACGACGAAAGCACGCTGAGCGTCCTCGACACGCGCACGCGGCGTCCGGCGGCGCGGCCGCGGACCGTCGTCGGCCTCGGGTGGAACATACGTGAGATCGGGTTCGACGGCTTGCGGTTCAGCAATGACGGCTCACGGCTCGCAGTCGGAGGCGGGGAGCCGGTCGTCTTCGATACTCGCACGTGGCGCGTGCTCGCTCGACTGCCCTCCAAGGAGTGGTCGATCCACCAGCTGCGCTTCTCGCCGGACGGGCGCACGCTGTTCGCCCTCATCGACCGCCCGCCTCGCGCCACCGCCATCCAGCGCTTCGACGCGCGCAGCGGGCGGCCGCTCGGCAGACCGCGGCCCGTCACCCGCCGCTTCGGCAGCTTCGGCAGCGAGACGCTGATCGCCACGCAAGACGGCAGGCGCCTGGTGACAACCTTCGCGGGCGGCCCCATCGTCATCCGCGATGCCCGCACGCTGCGCACGCTGCGGCAACTGCCGGGCGGCGCCGAGCAGGCGGCGCTGAGCCCGGACGACCGCACCATGCTGCTCGGCGGCCGCGACGGCTCGGTGCGCTTTCTCGACCTCGTCGGGGGCAATGTCCGGACCGGCTCGGGGCGCCACGACGGGGCGGTCGTGGGGGCGGCCTTCAGCGCCGACGGGCGGACCGCCGTCACGGCCGGCGAGGACAAGCGCGTGATCGTCTGGAACGTCGCGCGCGCGGCGGCCGGCGAAACGCTCGAGGGCCATGCCGGGCAGATCACCGGACTCGCCATGAGTCGCGACGGCCGGACTTTGCACACCGCCGCCCTGGACGGCAACGTGCTGATCTGGGATCTCGCCGGCACCCGCCGCCTCGGCCGCCCGTTCGACACCGTACAGGCCGGCCAGCGCGAGGGCGCGGACTTCGACCCTCCGAGCCATGCGCTGCGGCCCGACGGCCGGGTGCTCGCCGTTGGACACAACGACGGCACCGTCACACTGATCGACGTCCGCACGCTGCGGGCGCATTCAACGTTCCGCGCACTGCCGACCGGACCGGTGCAGGGCATGGCATACGTCCCACGCAGTCAGCTGCTCGTCATCGGCGGCGACGACGGCTTCGTGGCCCTGTTCGACCCGGGTCGCGGCAAGCTGATCAAGGCGCTGCCCGGCCACCGCGGCCCGCTGCGCACGCCCAGCTTCAGCGCCGACGGCCGCCTCATGGCAACCGTCGCCGGCTACGACGTCGTCCTCGTGTGGACGCTGAAGGCGGGCCAACCGCTCGGTCGTCCGCGGCGCTATTACCCCTCACTCGGTGGCGAGGGTGTGTCGCTCAGCCCCGACGGACGCACGCTGGCCGTCACGACGGCACTCGGCATCGAGATCATCGACGTCGCCACGCTGCGGCGGCGCACCCTGCTGCCGAGGTCCGAGACCGTGAAGTCACTCGCGCGCTTCACACCCGACGGGCGCTTCATCGTCGGCGCAAGCACCGACGGGTGGGCGAGGCTGTGGTCCACCGACACCTGGCAGCCGGCCACCCGCCTGCTCGCGGGACACACCGGAGAGGTGATCGGGCAGTCCACCAGCCCGGACGCCCACACGCTGGCCACGGGCAGCACCGACGGCACGATCCGCCTATTCGATCTGCGCACCCAACGGCCGCTCGGCGAGCCGCTGCCCGGCCTTGCCAACCGCCTCGTCGCCCCGGAGTTCACGCCCGACGGCGCCTACCTGCTGGCTATCACGGGCGAGGGGCGCGCCTACCGCTGGGACGTGCGCCCCTCCTCATGGGCACGACACGCCTGCGCCGTGGCCGGCCGCCAACTCACCCGATCCGAATGGGCCGACGCGCTGCCCGAACGCGACTACAACCCGGCCTGCTAAGCGCTCACCGCCGCCATCGCTTGGCGCGCCACGTGATGGCGCGGGCGAAATAAGGGGGCGCCGGACCAACGAGAGTCCTGCCTTCGGAAGCGGCAGTGCGTCATGCAGGAGTACGAGCCGTGCGCCGATCTCAGAAACGCCTTGTGGCCAACCTCCTTCGCGCTGAAGGAGCTGACCGCCGCCGAAGAGGCAAGGATCGGCGCGCTCGTGAAGAAAGCGGTGAGCTGAGCCCAGTTCCTGAACCGCTCCCTGCCCCGTCATCTACGACGGAGCCGCCCGCCGCGCCCGCTACGTGATCGCGACGAGTCCGGGTCCTCGGCCATCGGGGCGCGCGAGGCGCGTTCCGCCACCAGCGCGAGCTTCCGGACCCGCCCCTCATCCAGCCACTCGATCCACAGTCGATGGGCGGCGAGCAGCTCGTCCAGCGCCCGGCGGCCGACCTGTGCGGCGATGTCCTCGGCGTCCGCGGCGAACGCGTCCGCCAGCGCCTGCGCCGTCGCGCGGTGCGCTTGGCTGTGGTCCTCCTGCCACGTGACGACGAGCCCGGCCCGCTCGAGTGACGCGGCTGTCTCGTCGAGCGGGGTGAGCCAGACCGTGTCGGCGTCGGGCATCACCGCCCGCTCGGCCGTCGTGAGGGGCGGCCCCTCCTCGAGGGTGAAGGCGAGGCGCCCGCCGGGCCGGAGTGCCGCGGCGATCTCGCGCACCAGCGAGTCCTTGTCCTCGAAGGCGAGCATCGTCTCGAGCAGGAGCACGACGTCGAAGGAGCCGGCTGGGAGGGGCGGAACGTGCGCGGTCGCAAAGCGGCACGGCAAGTCCCCTGCGCGCTCGCGGGCGACGGCGACGGCGCTCGCGCTGGCGTCCACGCCCAGGTAGTCGCAGCCCAGTTCCCGGGTGAGGAAACGCCCGGGCCCGCCGGTGCCGCAGCACAGGTCCAGCACCGTGACCCCGGGGCCGATGCCGACCATGACCGCCAGGGCCCGGATCTCGCGGGCGGTCATGAAGCTCTCCTGCCCGACGAACTCGCCGGGGGCGTTCGCTGACATGCGCGCGCGATGCAGTGCCCGGTCGAACGGCACGCGGTCGTCCTGCCTCATGGCCGCCCCTCTGTCGACACCGGGTCTAGCGGCTCGCCGGTGACGAGCCGAACGCGGTGAGGAAGCGGTCACGGAACGTCTCCATCGGCCAGGCGGGCGCCTGCGGGCTCGGCGACATGCCGTCCTGCCAGCGCCATCCGGCGATCTGGTCCATCACCTTGGGGTCTTGGGCAATGACCGAGATGGGCACGTCGTGGCTGGCGCCTTGGCCGGTGACGAGCGTCGCGGGCTGATGGTCGCCCAGGACGGCGAGCACGAGGTTGTCGTGGCCGTAGCGCTGCACGAACGAGAAGATCGTGTTCAGCGAGTACTCGATCGATTGCCCGTAGGCGGCGCGGGCCCGCTCGGCGTCGCCGAAGAGCGACGCCTTCGTCGACTCCTCCGCGGGGAGGCGGTCGAAGATCGAGCCGTCGCCGACGTCGCCCCAGGAGATGAGCCGGGGAATACGCGTCCACGGCGCGTGGCTCGAGATGAGGTCGACCTCGGCGAAGAGCGGCGCCCGGTGACGCCTGGCGAGTTCGCGACGTTGCAGAGCCAGAAGGGTGTACTGGTCGGGCATCGGGGCCACGCCGAAGCCCGGGCCGCGGTAGCCGAGGTTGCGGCGGTCGTAGATCTTGTCGTAGTGGTAGAAGGTCGAGCCTTCTGGCCACGCCCGGCGGTTTCCGGGCATGGCGCCGACCGCCCGCCACCCGGCGCGCTTGAACGCCCGGGTGAGGGTGAGGCGGTTGTTGTGGACGAGCTGGTCGTATCGGCGCTGGCCGTCGACCCGGACCCCCGACTGCAGGGTGGAGTGCGCCAGCCAGCTGAGGCCGCCGAAGGTCGGCGAGGTGAGGAAGGCGCTGCGGGAGGAGAAGCCGGCGGCCCGCAGCTGTGCGGCGCCCCGGTCGAGCGCGGCGTCGATGCGGGGCGAGAGGGACGAGTCCTGGACCGCGATCCTCCCGTAGCTCTCGACGAACACGAGCAGGACGTCCTTGCCCCGCAGGCCGGTCAGCAGCCGGTGGCCGGAGGTGCCGCGGACGCGGTCGTGGGCGATCTGGCGGGCGAACGCCGCCGGATCCGCCAGGGCCGCCCGTACAGCATGCACCTCGTCGACGGCCAGAGCGGCGGCGCTCGAGGAGGCGACGGGCGCGCCGGCGACGCGCAAGGCAACCCAGACCACGCCCAGCGCCATCGACGCCCGGAGCGCCCAGCCACGGTGGCCGGCCGCGACCCGCGTCACGCGCAGCAGCGCCAGGACTGGGAGGGTGAGGAGCGCGCCGATGAGCACGACCGCGACGGCGACGACGAGGTCTGCGCTCGACCTGCCGATCGCGTTACGGAGCGTCTCGATGCCGATTCCCACGTAGCCCGAGTCGTCAAGGGGCTTGAACGGCCGGTCGAACGCCGTGAAGAACCCAATGTCGAGGACCTTCACGAGCACGAGCACGCTCAGGACGGCTCCCGCGATCACGGCCAGCAGGCGGCGCGGGGTGGCGGGCAGCAGGGCGGCCACGGCGACGATGACGAGGAGCTCGATGGGGAGCCGCGCGAACGCGCCGAGGTTGATGTGCCTCGGCTGGTTTGGCGCGACGAGGGCGGCCCACACGAGCAGCAGGGCGAGGACCGTGACCGCGACGGCGATGCCGGTGCGCAGCCGCCCGCGCTGGGGCGGACCGACGTCACCCTCCGGCGCCTGGTCGACTGCGGCGTGCCGGCGACGCCAGAGCCACCACGTGCACTGGCCCATCGACGCCGTGAGCAGCGCGAGCGCGGCGACGAGGAGGGCCTGCGTGAGCGCCCGGGGCGGGACCCCGGAGGCCGCGACCGTCAGCACGACCCCCTGTGTCGCCGCGACGACCTTGCGCCACCGGCACGGTGGCAGCGGCGCGCGCATCCACGGCAGCAGCCACTCGCCGGCGAGGAACATGTAGCGTGCGGCCCCGATCGCGAGCACCCACGCGCCGTAAGCGGGGGCGACGTACATGCTGAGAGCGAGGATCAGGAAGGCGTCGACCTCGCCGTCGAAGCGCGCCCCCAGCGCGGTCGTCATCCCGGTGCGCCGCGCCACCCACCCATCGACCGCGTCCAGCACCAGCGCGACGCCCGCGAGCGTCACGAGCAGCGCGACCGGCGTGTCGTTGGTGAACGAGTCCGCGGCGAGCGCGACGACGCCGAGGGCGAGCGTGGCCCGGGCGAGCGTCACCCAGGACGCCGGCCCCAGCCGGTCACCGGAAGAGCGCGCGAGGCCGCGTGCCAGCGCCACCGCCATGGTCACGGCGCAGACGGTGCCGACGATCCAGCCCACCGCGCGGAGCCCGGCGTTCTCCACCAGGACGGCCAGCAGCAGCACCTGGGCGAGCAGCCCGGTGGCCGGACCCGTCTGACTCGCGCGCGTCGTTTTCATTCGTCCCGGAACCGGGGTGAGAGCGCGTAGCGCAGCAGCACGACGTCGCCGATCTGGCGCACCTCGGCGAGCGTCGCGCGCCGGTGCGCGTTCCACGGGAAGTGCCCGTCGCGCACGAAGCGCGGGGCGCTCGAGTCGCCGACGAAGAAGGGCGCAACGACGAGGTGCAGCTCGTCGACGAGGTCGTCGGCCAGGAACTGCGTGTGCACTATGCCGCCACCCTCCACCATGAGCCGCTCCACGCCGCGGTCACCGAGGTCCTCGGTTAGCCAGCGCATGCGCACGCGCCGGCCGCCGTCCACGATCGTCGCCGCCGGCCCGAGCCGTGCGCGGGCGTCGGCCACCCGCGGGCTCGGGGTGTAGACGAGCTTCTCGGCCTCGCCGGTGGTGAAAAAGTTCGAACGCGCGTCGAGGTCCGCCCGGCTTGTCACGGTGATCTTCTTCGGCGACGGTGGGAGCCCGCGGGCCGTGCGCTCCGCGCGGCGGGCGCGCGAGCGCACGAGCAGCCGCGGGTTGTCGGTGCGCACGGTGACCGCGCCGACGATGATCGCGTCGCAGGAGGCGCGCACCGCGTCGACCCGGTCGAAGTCAGCCTCGTTGGACAGCGCGAGGCGGGGCGTCCGGTCGCCCAGGTAGCCGTCGAGCGACACGCTGCAGCTCATCAAGGTGTATGGGCGGTCAGACATCCGGGGCTCCGTCGAGGCGCGTGTGGATCCCGCGCCCGCCCAGGAGCGGCCTTCCCCGCCACGGCGCGGACCGGGTGCGGCACACCCAGGCCGCCACGAGGACGACGGCGCCCGGCAGGCTGGCCACGAACACCATCACGCCATACACGACCGCCGTGGCGACCCCGAGCGACGGGCCCAGCCCGGCAGCGGCGAACGCCCAAGCCGCCAGGCCCTCGCGCGGCCCCCAGCCGCCGACGTTGGGCAGCGCCGCGGCCTGCATCACGAGCAGCGCCAGCGGCAGCATCTGGGACGGCGGCGCGGTTGCCCCCGCGCTCCGCGCGGCGATCAGGAACGTGGCCGCGTGGCCCGCAACGACGAGCGCCGACGCTAACGCGATGGCCGGCCACGCCCGCCGGGCGAGCAGCGCCTCGCGCAGGTCGCGGGTCGCGGCGCTGCGCAGGCGCTGTCTCTTATACACATCTCCGAGCCCACGA
>JBKOYW010000376.1:0-3246 GCA_046744275.1 Actinomycetota bacterium | reverse complement strand
ACCGGCTCGAGCAGATCTTCCCGACCGGTGTCTGCGACTACAGCAGGCCGGACCTCGGGCGACCTAGGCGAGGTCGCTGACCGCTGCGAGCAGCCGCTCCGCGTCGGCTTCGTCGTTGTAGTGGACGAAGCCGGCGCGGACGGCGCCGTGCGGCGCGAGCCCGAGGTGGCGCTCGAGCTCCCAGGCGTAGTAGTTGCCCTGCCAGACCGCGATCTGGCGGTCGGCGAGGGCGGCCGCGACCTCGTCGGCGGTCCGGCCCCGGACGTTGAACATCAGCGTGGGCGCGCGGTCGCGCGCGGCGCCGTAGACGGTGACGTGGGACATGCCGCCGAGGCTGTCGAGCGCGGCCGCGAGCAGCGCCTCCTCGTGCGCTCGCACGGCGTCCCAGTCGGCGGACAGCACGTAGTCGGCGGCGGCGCGCACTCCCGCGAGCGACTCGAACGGCAGCGTCCCGAGCTCCCAGCGGTCGGGCACAGCGTCCGACGACGGGCGCAGCTTGTCCGGCTGGAGCTCGGCCAGCAGCTCGGGTCGCGCGCACAGGATCCCGACGTGCGGGCCGAACCACTTGTAGGCCGAGCACGCGAGCGCGTCGCAGCCCAGCGCCTCGACGTCGATCCGGCGGTGCGGCGCGGCGTGGACGGCGTCGACGTAGACGCGCGCGCCGGCCGCGCGGGCGGCCTCGACGATCCCCGGGAGATCGGGCACGGTGCCGACCGCATTCGAGGCGGCCGTGACCGCGACCCAGCGCGTGCGGTCGGACAGCACGGCCTCGACCGCCGCGGCCGGCAGCTCCAGGGTCTCCGGCTCGGGGTCGGCGAAGCGGACGGTCGCGCCGGCGCGCTCGGCGGCGATGACCCACGGGGCGACGTTGGCGTCGTGGTCGAGCCGCGTGCAGACGATCTCGTCGCCGGGGGCGAGCGCGCGGCCGGCCGCGGCCGAGAAGCGCATCGTCATGGCGGTCATGCTCGGGCCGAACGCGACGCCGCGCGGATCGCCGCCGAGCAGTGTGGCCACGCTCCTGCGGGCGCTCTCCACCAGCTCGTCGGTGCGCCGCGCGGCCGCGAACAGGCCGCCGTGGTTCGCGTTGTGGCCCGAGCGCATGAACTCGGCCATCGCGTCGATCGCGCTGTCGACCATCTGCGTCCCGGCCGGCCCGTCCAGCCGCGCCCAGCCGTCATGCAGGCCGGGGAAGCGGTCGCGGTTCACCCGCTCACCTCGCGCAGCAGCTCGCGGTCGTGGTCGTAGCTGAGCAGGCGGCCGGCGTCGGCGGGCGCCAGCCAGCGCACCTCGTCGACCTCGCGCGAGGGAACGAACTCGCCGTCGAGCGGCTCCATCATCCAGTAGCGGACGACTTTGGCGCGGCCCTTGTTGTCGCGATAGCTGGTGGGCGGGAGCTCGTGGCCGAGCCGGCAGCGCAGGCCGATCTCCTCCTCGACCTCGCGCAGCGCGGCGTCCTCCCAACTCTCGCCATCGTCGAGCTTGCCCTTCGGGAACGACCAGTCGTCGTAGCGCGGGCGGTGGACCAGCGCGACCTCGATGCCGCGGTCGGAGCGCCGCCAGACGACGCCGCCCGACGCCTTCACCTCGGCCGCCTCGGGATCGACTGCCATGAAGGCGGCATCCTCGCACGCCGTGCGAACTTGACGCCCGTGTCATCTTTGGGGGGTGACCCGGCTTCCCAAGGTGTGCGTGATCGGCGCGGGCTCGTCGGGGATCGCCGCCGCCAAGGCGCTCCACCAGCGCGGGTTCGACTTCGACTGCTTCGACAAGTCCGACCGCGTCGGCGGCAACTGGGTCTACAAGAACCGCAACGGCATGTCGTCGGCGTACCGGTCGCTGCACATCAACACGTCGCGCGAGCGGATGAAGTACCCGGACTTCCCGATGCCGAAGTCGTATCCCGACTTCCCGCACCACACGCATATCGCCGCGTACTTCGACGCCTACGTCGACCACTTCGGCTTCCGGGATCGGATCACGTTCGAGACCGGGGTGGAGCGCGCGGCGCCCGCCGCCGACGGCACGTGGGACGTGACGCTCGACGACGGCCGCGCGCGCCGCTACGACGCGCTGATGGTCGCCAACGGCCATCACTGGGACGCGCGCTGGCCGGAGCCCGCATTCCCCGGCAGCGAGGACTACGCGGGCCTCCAGCTGCACGCTCACGAGTACACGGGCGAGGATCCGAGCTTCTTCCGCGACAAGCGCGTCGTGATCCTCGGGATGGGCAACTCGGCGATGGACATCGCGGTCGAGTCGAGCTTCTCGGCGGCCGCGACGTACCTGGCGGCGCGGCGCGGCGCGTGGGTGATCCCCAAGTACGTCTTCGGGCGCCCGCTCGACCAGATCTCGACCCAGGCCGGCGTCCCGTTCAAGCTCCGCCAGCGGTTCATGCAGACGGTGCTGCGGATCGCGGTCGGGGACATGGAGCGCTACGGGCTACCGAAGCCCGACCACCGCCCGCTGGAGGCGCATCCGACCGTCTCCGACGACCTGCTGTCGCGCGTCGCCCACGGCGAGATCACGCCGAAGCCGAACATCGCCCGGCTGACGGAGCGCACGGTGGTGTTCGCCGACGGCAGCGAGGTCGAGGCCGACATCGTCATCTACTGCACCGGCTACAAGGTCACGTTCCCGTTCTTCGACGGGGCGGTGATCTCCGCGCCGGACAACGACCTGCCGCTGTTCCGGCGTGTGTTCCATCCCGAGCGCACGGGCGTCTACTTCATCGGTCTGGTCCAGCCGCTCGGCGCGATCATGCCGCTCGCCGCCGCCCAGTCCGAGTGGGTGTGCGATCACCTCTCCGGCCGCTACGCGCTGCCGGCGCCGGCGGACATGCGCGCCGACATCGAGCGCGAGCGCGAGCGGATGTTCAAGCGCTACGTGGCCTCCAAGCGCCACACGATGCAGGTCGACTACGACGACTACCTCGCGGACCTGGCGAAGGAGCGCCGCCGCGGCGCCGAGCGGGCGCGCGCGCAAGGGTTCGCGCTGCCGGTGCCGCCGCGGGCGTCCGCCGAGGAGGCCGCGCGGGCATGACCGTCGGGCGACGGGAGCAGACGAAGGCGGCCAACCGCGCGGCCATCTTGACGGCGGCGCAGGAGGTGTTCGCGGAGGAGGGCTACGACGCCGCCAGCGTGCGCGACATCATCCGGCGCACGGAGCTCGCCTCGGGCACGTTCTACAACTACTTCCCGGACAAGGACGCGATCTTCGTCGCGCTGATCGCCGACACGGGCGAGGAGG
>JBKOYW010000519.1:0-3331 GCA_046744275.1 Actinomycetota bacterium | reverse complement strand
CCTCGGCGTCGGAGACGGTGATGCCCATCTCCTCGGCCTCACCCTCGATCCACTCGAACGAGGTCAGGAGCTGGAGGACCTGGTCGCGCAGCTGCTCGTACTCCTGCTTGCACTGGTCCTTGTACTGCTGATCGGTCGTCTTCGGCTGGCCCTTGGCCGGCTTCGGCGCGGTCTTCTTCTTGTTCTCGACGCACTTCGTGAACTCCGGGGCGTCCGGCACCGAGGCGCCGGGCTGGCCGCTGGACTTCGACGCGACCTGCATCCAGTGCTCGAAGTCCTCCTTCTCGATGGCGGTTCCGTCGACCTCGGCGACGGCGTTGCCTGGCACGCCACCGCATCCAGCGACGACGGCGGCAGTTGCGGCGAGGGCGCAGAGCGCCATGAGAAGTCGAGCAGCCTTGATCATGAGCAAGCGTTCGGGGAGGGGGGACGGTTACAGATCAGCCGCGCGTTCCACGCTGCAGCTGGAGGCTTGGAGCCCTCCTCGGCTGAGGCATGGTAGCGGCCTTGTTGGGCGTTTCACCCACCGTTCAGCGAGTCTTTAGGCGGCCTGACGCTGAACGGACAGAAGTACGTCCGCCGCGTTGACCACCGCAGGGAAGCGCAGCGCCGGGTCGTCGGGCACTCGGACCGACAGCTGCGATCGCCCCGATTCGTAGATCGCGCCCGGCAGCGCTTCGCGCAGCGCGCGCGCCCGCGTGGAGTCGAGCTCGATCGGCGTCACCGCCAGCCGGCCGCCGCGGAACGTGACCGCCTGGGCGCCCGCCTCGCCGAGCTTGATGCGCGCCTGCTGGAGGGTGATGAGATTGCTCAACTGCTCCGGGATCTCCCCGAACCGATCGGTGAGTTCCGCCCGCAGCTCCTGCAACTCGGCCACCTCGCGAGCGCCCGCGATCCGGCGGTGCACGTCGACCTTGGCCTGCTCGTACGGGATGTAGTCCGGCGGCACGTAGGCGTCGACGTTGACGTCGAGCCGCACCGGGTCGGCGTACCCGTCGCCGTCCTCACCCGGGTCGATCGAACGCACGGCCTCGTCGAGCATCTGCATGTAGAGCTCGAAGCCGAGCGCGGCGACGTGGCCGGACTGCTCGTCGCCGAGGAGGTTGCCGGCGCCGCGCAGCTCGAGGTCGCGCATCGCGATCTTGAACCCGGCGCCGAGCTCGGTGTAGTCGCTGAGCGCCGACAGCCGGTCCGCGGCCTCCTGGGTGAGCGCGGCGGCGCTCGGATACAGCAGGTACGCGTAGGCGCGCTCGCGGCTGCGGCCGACGCGCCCGCGGATCTGGTAGAGCTGGCTGAGCCCGAAGAGGTCCGCGCGGTCGACGATCAGCGTGTTCGCCTGGGGGATGTCGATGCCACTCTCGATGATCGAGGTCGAGACGAGCACGTCGGCGTCGCCGCGCAGGAAGCTCAGCATCCGCTCCTCGAGGATCCGCTCGTCCATCTGGCCGTGCGCGACCTCGAACCGCAGCCCCGGGCACAGCGCACGCAGCCGCTCGGCCGTCTCGTCGATGTCGTCAACCCGGTTGTGCAGGAAGAACGCCTGGCCCCCGCGCGCGTGCTCGCGCTCGAGCGCCTGCTTGACGAGCTGCTCCTCGTACTCGCCGACGTAGGTCTTCACGGGCCGGCGCCCCTCCGGCGGCGTCTCGATCACCGAGATGTCGCGCAGGCCGGCGAGGCTCATCTGCAGCGTGCGCGGGATCGGCGTCGCGCTCATCG
Organism: Actinomycetota bacterium; assembly: GCA_046744275.1. GTDB lineage: Bacteria > Actinomycetota > Thermoleophilia > Solirubrobacterales > Solirubrobacteraceae > DASSUW01. The sequence continues at coordinate 1,615 of JBKOYW010000519.1, read as the reverse complement.
AGATCACGTCGACCTTGAGCTTGAGCTGGCGCAGCAGCTCTTTCTGCTTGACGCCGAACCGCTGCTCCTCGTCGACGATCAGCAGGCCGAGGTCCTTCGCGCGCACGTCGCGGCTGAGCACGCGGTGCGTGCCGATCAGGATGTCGACCTTGCCCTCGGTGAAGCGCTTGACCGCCGCGCGCTGCTCGGCTGGCGGCCGGAAGCGGCTGACGTGCTCGATGATGAACGGGTGGTCGCGCAGGCGCTCGGTGAAGGTGCCGTAGTGCTGCTGGGCGAGGATCGTCGTCGGCACGAGCATCAGGACCTGCTTGCCGGCGCTGGCCGCCTTGACGGCCGCGCGTAGCGCCACCTCCGTCTTGCCGTAGCCGACGTCGCCGCAGATCAGGCGGTCCATCGGGCGCCCGGTCTCCATGTCCTCGATCACCGAGTCGATCGCGTCGCGCTGGTCGGGCGTCTCGCGGTAGGGGAACGCGGCCTCCAGCTCACGCAGCTCCTCCGAGTCCTCCGGGAACGCGTGGCCGCGGCGGCGCTTGCGCTCGGCGTAGAGGTTGAGCAGCTCGCCGGCCAGCTCCTGCGCGGCCCGGCGGGCGCGCGCCTTCATGCGGTCCCAGCGGCTCCCGCCGAGCTTGCTGAGCGGCGGGTGCGATCCGTCGGCGCCGACGTAGCGCGAGATCTTCGCGAGCTGGTCGACCGGCATGAAGACCTTGTCCGTGCCCTGGAACTCGAGGTTCAGGTAGTCGCGCGTGACGCCGGCGACGGTCTTCGTGTCGAAGCCGGCGAAGCGCGCGATGCCATGGTCCTCGTGCACGACGATGTCGCCGGTCCGCAGGTCGGTGAAGCTGCGCAGCAGGCCTCGGCCCTTGCGCGTCGGCCGCGTCGACGGCTTGCGGCGGTGGATCAGCCGGTGCTCGGGGAAGGCGGCGAGCTTGAGGCCGGGCGCGACGAAGCCCTCGCGGAGGTTGGCCTCGGTGAAGACCAGTCCCGTGGATCCTCCGTTGAGGTCGGCCTTCAGGCGCGCGAGGTTGTAGGCCGCGCGCTCCGCCGCGCCCCGCTGCGGCCAGGCGACGACGGTCGTGTAGCCGGAGCGGGTGAGCTTCTCCAGCTCGGCCTCGGCCTCCTTGAGCGACCGGGCCGCGAAGTCGGCGGCCTGGGCGCGGATCTCGGTCGGCTGGTCGGCGGAGATCGAGCTCAGGCGGATCGCGGCGCGCTCGCGCAGCGTCTCGAGGATCCGGTCGGGCTTGACGTACAGGTGGTGGGCGTCCTCGTCGTGGAACGCGACGCAGACGTCGGCCCAGTGGTCGCGCAGGCTCGGCTCGGTGTCCTCGTCGGCGGCGATCACGATCTGCGCGGCCTCCGGGATCAGATCGAGCAGCTCGCGGAAGCGGTCGACCGGCAGCAGCTCGGCGATGTCCGGCCGCTCCTCCTCCCCGGCCGCGATCTCGGCCAGCTCGCGGTGCTCGGGCGCGAGCTCTGCGGCGGGCGCGATCTCGACCACGTCGGCCTCGCCGAGGCTGCGCTGCGTGAACGTGGAGAACCAGCGAAGGGAGTCGATCTCGACGTCGAAGAGGTCGACGCGGACCGCGCGCTCCTCGGTCGCCGGGTAGATGTCGAGCAG
>JBKOYW010000414.1:0-2337 GCA_046744275.1 Actinomycetota bacterium | reverse complement strand
GCCGGAGGACGTCAGCTTCATGGACGTGCCCGCGTCGGACAGCAAGGTCACGGTCGTCAACGGCAAGCCGGGGATGCGCAAGGTGCGCATGATCGTGAACAGCGTCAAGTTCAAGGAGCACGACCTCCAGGACGACGAGGTGCGGACGTTCGACATCGCATCCGCCATGCGGCCCGGCAGCAGCAACACCGTCACCGTCCGCGCGCGCGGGAAGAAGGGAGCGACGGCCGTGATCGTGCTCGCGGACATCCCGTGAGCGGACTGCCGCGCTTCGAGCGTGGCTTCCCGGCGGGCGAACGATCGGATCAGCCAGCCAGGATGCCCTCGAGCTTGAACACGCGGCGGAGGATCGCCAGCGAGCTCGCGTAGGTCGAGTCCATGCCGTAGTAGGACAGCCCGCGGGCGCCGAGCGTTCGCGCCTGCGTGTACGGCGTGTCAGAGGCGTAGTGGATGATCCCGAAGTCGATCGGGAGCTTGGCGAAGTTGACCGCCTCACCCACGGGGTAGCGGTCGGCGTCCGCGATCTCGTAGACCGCGTTGCAGAACGGCCCGGCCTCCATCTCGACGACCGTGTAGGCCTCGCGGTAGTAGAAGTCGAGGTACTCGCGGTTCTGCAGGAACGTGCTCTTGACCGTCACCGCGCGCTGGTTGTCGAGCCCCGAGCCGAAGCGCAGGAACGGCGCGATGTCGTCGAACGAGAACGCGTTGTCGAGCCAGTACGTCGAGCCCGAGTGCTCGTCGTGGATCACGCCTGAGATCAGCACGTCGCCGACGTCGGCGTTGAGCGTCGCCGCCTTGCCGAGGACGTAGACGCCGCGGACGTCGTCGATCGAGGTCGTCAGCTCGCGCAGGATGTTGTACGACGCGAGCCCGAGCGGATACTCGATGTTGACGATCACCGCGCTCGACGCCGCGAGCTTGTCGCCGTCGATCGCTCCCAGCCGCGGGTCGAGCCCGGCCGGGTCGAGCTTCTCGAGCGCCATGATCTGCGACGAAATGCGCAGCGCGGCGCGGCTGGAGATGTGCGTGACGCCGAGCGCGCGCTCGGCCTCCTGCCGGCGGCGCCACTCCTCGCCGTCCTCGGGCAGCGACTCCCACAGCAGCCGCGCGGCGAAGTAGAGGAAGTTCTCCCACGAGCCCTCGGCGCGGCCGTCGCGAAAGCGCTGGAGCTCCTCGCGCAGGTACTCCGGCCCGTGCTCCTCGACGAAGCGCACGATCTCCGCCTCGCCGGCTCGCGCGGTCGGCGTGACGAGGTTGACCAGCGAGTGCGGGTTCGAGGAGACGAAGTAGACCGGGCGATCGCCCAGCCCCTGGTCCTCCATCGCGCTGCGCACCGGGCGCCACCAGCGTCGCGTCATCCGCGCGTAGCCGGCCTGCGAGCCGCCCAGCATCAGGATTCGCAGGTTGAGCCTCCGGTCCGACAGCTCGCCGAGGAAGGTCGACAGGTCGCCCCAGGCCTCGCGGATGCGGACCCAGTCGTCGGCCGCCCCGCCGTAGGCCTCGGCGCACGCCGCGGGGTCGGGTTCCTCACCCTCCGGCCGGTCGGACGCGCGCAGGACCGCGTGCAGCTTGTTCCATTCGACCTGGTAGGCGACGAGCGTCGGGATCAGGTCGTCGAGGTCTGAAGTCGAGGCGAGCAGGACGGCCATCGTCCCCTCGTGGCTGTCGAACCAGCGCCGGCGCCGCGCCGGCGCCTCGACCGGATCCCACTCCTCGATCCGCCCGACGCCCGCACGCCCGAACACCTGCGCCTCCTGGCCGAGGACGATCACCGCGGCCTGCCAGACGCCTGCCGGCAGCCGGCGCATCGCGTACAGGAAGGCGCCGAGGTCGATCTCGCTGGTCGATGCCAGCGGATGCAGGCTCGAGTTCATCGACCGGTGCGACGGCTCGAGAACACGAAGCAGCGTCTCGCCCGACGACCGCAGCAGCGTGGTGTACGTGCGGTGGTAGAGCTCGACCTCGTCGGACACTTGGCCTGCCGCCTGCCGCAGCGATCCGCCCGGCAGTGGGGTGGGGACGCGCACGCGGGGGACGGCCATTGGCGGCCAAACCTAGCGCATGGGCCGCGGGCCGGTAACCGAACCGCCAACTAGATCATCGAACAGAATCGACCCGTCCGATCGGTCGGACTCCGGACCGATCCTGTCAAGAACGCTCAGCGGATGTCCGATGCTGTCGCATGGCCCGGCGACGGATCGCACTGCTGCTGCTCGTGGCCGGGCTGTGCGGCTGTGGCGCCGCGCCCGAGCCCGGCCCGCAGCCGACCCCTGAGCCGCTCCTCCTCAAGCCGGAGAACCAGGCCGAGCTGAAGGCCGCGTCGTGGCGCTCCGCGGC
>JBKOYW010000302.1:0-13059 GCA_046744275.1 Actinomycetota bacterium | reverse complement strand
CTGGCATGTCGTCGACCCTAGGTCGAGGCCGCGCGCCGGCCAACACGCAGGGACCGACACCCGATAGGCGTTCGCGATCAGTCGACCGCGTAGCGGTGCTCGAGCCGCTCGATCTCGGGCAGGCCGACGCCGCGCCTCGACGGCGGCGCGCACCTTCTCGATCATCTCCTCGGCGGGGATGACGTCCTTGCCCGCGAGGTGCCCACAGCGCTTCGGCGCGACCTGGTCCTCGAGGTGCAGCGCTGCGACTCCGGCGGCCTCGTACTCGCGGACGGTGCAAGCAGCTCTCGCAGCCGCGGGGCCGCGGTTGTCCTGCGTGAGCTCCACCATCAGGGCTCCTTCCTGCCGTGTGCTCGATTCGGGGTACCCGACGAGGCGTAGACTCGGTCCCGCTTCGCGTGCCTGATTCGCTGACCGACCTGGCCGGACTGGGGGTCGGCGCCGAGGGTTTCCTCGCCGCCGTGCTGGAGGCGGCGGCGCAGCCGATCTGGGTCGTCGATCCCGACGACGTGATCCGGTTCGCCAACCCCGCCGCGATCTCTGCGCTCGACTACGGGGGCGCGGACGAGCTGTTCGGCTGTCGCAGCCACGAGACGATCCACTACAAGCACGAGGACGGGACGCCCTACGCCGCCGCGGACTGCCCGATGCTGCTCCCGCGGACCACCGGCGAGACGGTCGCGATCGAGCGCGACTGGTTCTTCCGGCGCGACGGCTCGGGGTTCCCCGTCTCCTACGTCTCTGTGCCGCTCGAGATGCCGGACGGCCGCGGAGCCGTGGTGGCGTTCACCGACATCGAGGACCGCCTGCGGGCCGAGCAGGTCCTGCGCGAGCACGATGCGGTGCTGGCGGCGCAGCAGGCGTCGCTGCGACGGGTGGCGTCGCTCGTGGCCGGCGGCGCGGAGGCGGATGAGCTGTTCGCCGCCATCGCCGGGGAGGTCGCCCAGCTGCTCGGCGTCCCTCTGGTGCAGGTGTGGCGCGACGAGCCCGACGGGACGGCGATCGTCGTCGGCTCCTCGAGGGCCGTCGAGCGCGACATCGTCGGGATGAGCGCTCGTGCGCCGATCGTCGTCAACGGCGAGGTCTGGGGCGCGATCACGGCCGGTCCGGGCGATCGTGCACTCCTGCCCGACCACCTCGAGTACCGGCTCGCGGAGCTCACCGAGCTCGTCGCCACGGCCATCTCGAGCACCTCGAGCCGGGAGAAGCTCGCTCGGCTCGCCGACGAGCAGGCGGCGCTCCGGCGCGTGGCGACGCTGGTCGCGCGCGAGGCGCCTGCGGCGGAGGTCTTCGCGGCGGTCGGCGAAGAGCTGGGCCGGCTTCTCGACGTCGACGCCACCCGGCTCGTCCACTACGAGCCTGACGAGACCGCGACGATCGTCTCGACGTGGGGCCGACTCGCCCACGTCACCCCGGTCGGCACGAATCTGCCGCTGGGCGGGGTGAACGTCATCTCGATGGTGTCGCGAACCGGCAGGCCCGCGCGCATCGACGACTACGGCGAGGCGACGGGCGCGATCGCGGCCTATGGCCGCCGGCTGGACGCTCGGTCCGCTGTCGGCGGCCCGATCGTGGTCGCGGGGCGGCTCTGGGGCGCCATGATCGTCAGCTCGCGACAACCCGAGCCGATGCCGGCCGGAACCGAGGCGTGGATCGAGGAGTTCGCCGAGCTGGTCGCGACCGCGATCGCCAACCTCCAGGCGCGGTCGGACCTCGCCGAGTCGCGCGCCCGGATCATCGCCGCGGGCGACGAGGAGCGCCGTCGGGTGGTCCGCGATCTGCACGACGGGGCGCAGCAGCGCCTCGTCCACACGGTCATCACGATGAAGCTCGCGCGCCGCGCGGTCGAGAACGAGGACGCGACCGCCTTGGGATTCCTGACCGAGGCGCTCGACCAGGCCGAGCACGCGATCGCCGAGCTGCGGGAGCTCGCGCACGGCATCCTGCCGTCCGTTCTCACGCACGGCGGGCTGCCGGCCGGGGTCGACGCGCTCGCCTCGCGGATGCCGGTGCCGGTCGAGAACGACGTCGCCGTAGGTCGCCTGCCGGCCCCGGTCGAGGCGACCGCCTACTTCGTCGTGGCCGAAGCGCTCACCAACGTCGCCAAACACACGCGCGCGCGCAGCGCTGCGGTTCAGGCGCGCGTCGACGACGGCGCGCTTCGCATCGAGGTACGCGACGACGGCGTTGGAGGCGCCATGGCCGACGGGACCGGGCTGATCGGGCTCCGCGACCGGCTCGCCGCCCTCGGCGGCCGGCTCAGCATCGAGAGCCCGGCCGGCGGCGGCACGCTCATCGCAGCCGAGATCCCGGTCGCTCACGAGCCCGGCGCCTCGTCGGGCCGGTAGCCCTGCCGTCGCATGCGTCCAAGCGTCGCACCCGCCGGCGCTCCTTCACAGACGATCCAACCCGACACCGATGTCGGGAACTCCCGAAGCTTCGCGGCTCAACCGGCGACGAAGATCGACCGCGTCACCACGTACTCGGCGAGGCCCTCCGGACCGCCCTCGCGGCCGACGCCGGATCGCTTGAAGCCGCCGAACGGCACGCGGGGGTCGACCGTGAACGTGTTCACGCCGTACGTGCCGGTCCTGATCCGCTCGGGATCGACAGGCCGCGTTCGCAGTCCGCGGTCCAGATCGAGCCCACAGTCGTTGACGATCAGTGCACGCGTTAGCGCAATCGCCTTACGGGATGCCGGGCGCGGGATCCTCGTTCCCGACCGGCTCCTCGGGCACCGGCCCGTCGCCCTCCCATTCGACGTCGGCGTCGAGCGGCGCGGCGTCGGACTGGATCATGTCGGGGTCGTCGGGCGGGTTGTCGGCCTGCGCGGCGCCGAGCGGCGACACGAAGTCGGAGGTCGAAGGCAGCGGGCGCGGCGTGATGGAGTCGAGGGCGTCCGCGACGCTCCGGTCGCCGTCGATCACCGCGATCGCCAGGCCGGCGAGCTGCGGGCGCTCGAGGGCGTCCACCACCGCCAGCGCGGCATCGTCGCGGCTGAGCGTCAGGTGCGCACCCGGCTCGACGACCGTGGCGATCCGCCCGGTCCCCGGCACTTCCGTGAGGCGCCCGAACCGCAGCACCGTCCAGGGCATGTCGAGCGCCGCGAGCCGCTGCTCCGCATGGTGCTTCGCGGCCAGGAACTCGCGGACGCCGCCCTGGCGGCGCTGAGGACCATGTGCGCCGATCACGCTGCAGAGCACGAAGCGGGTGTGCTCGTAGCGGAAGGCGGCCTCGGCGAGCTTCGCCGCGCCGCCGGCATCGATGGCGGCGAGCCCGGCCCGGCGGCTCGCGCCGGCCGCGAACACGGAGGCGTCGCATCCGTCCGCGGCCCACTCGACGTCGCCGCGCAGGTCTCCGACGACCGCCTCCGCACCCGTGTCGCGCAGCGCGCCGGCCTGGGCGTCGGTCCGCACGAGCGCGCGGACGGCGTGTCCCCGCTGGAGGAGGAGGGCGAGCACCCGGCCACCCAGCCGGCCATGCGCTCCCGCGAGCAGCACCTTCATACCGTCACCGTAGCCAGTCGGAGGCCTCGGGAGGGCTCACGTGGGTGCCCTCGCCCGGCGACCTACCGCCGGGCGGTAGCCTGCGGCCATGCCGTCCGCGTGGCCGGCCGTCGACTACGAGGCGTGGGGCGCCACGTGCGACACGCTCCATGCGCACACGCAGGTCCTCGGGAAGATCGCGGTGGTGCTCGCGCCACCCGAGCCGCAGCTGCAGCATGCTGCGCTCCGTCTGAGCGCGCGCGGGTGGGAGACGCTCCCGTTGCCCGCGCCCGACGGTTCGGGTGCGCTCGTCGCGGCGCTTGACCTGCACCGTCACGAGGCGCTCGCGGAGCACAGCGACGGCACGACGGCGCGGATCGCGCTCACGCCTGACCGGCCCGTCGCCGACGTCGCCGGCGAACTGCTCGAGGTGCTGCGCGGCTTGGGCGGCCCGTTCGAGATCGACCCGACGCCGCAGGAGGTGTCGTGGAGCGTGCCGCTCGACGAGGATCGCGAGCACGCGACGTACGACGCGGATCGGGTGGCGGCGTACTTCGCCGCCGCCACCCAGGCGGCGCTGGTGCTCGCGGAGTTCCGCGCGCCGTATCGCGGGCGGTCGACGCCGGTGAACGCGTGGTGGGGTTCGTTCGACCTGGCGGTCAACCTGTTCTCCGGCGAGCCGGCCGATCCGCCGTCGGACGACTTCATCATGCGCAACTCGATGGACTCGCAGGAGGTCGCGGTCGGCTGGTGGCCCGGCGATCCGCGCTTCGGCCGGGCGGCGTTCTACGCGTACGCGCACCCGCCGGCGGACGGCTTCCCCGACGCCGATCTCGGCGCCGCGCGCTGGGACGCCGAGCTCGGGCTGCACAGGCTCGACTGGGCCGACGTCCGCGCGGCCGCCGACCCACACGCCTTCGCGCTCGACTTCGCTCGCTCGGCGTTCCAGCACGCATGCGTCGTGTGCGACTGGGATCCCACACTGCCGGCCAGCGCCCGGGGCACGCCGCCGCCCGTAGTCTGACCGCCTCGTCAGACGCCTGGCTGGGCCGGGATCTCGGCCCGCAGCGACGTCCCGGCGCCGGGAGGGCTCACGACTTCGAGCGAGCCCCCCAGCGCCTCGACGCGATCCGCCAGGCCGCGGAGGCCGGATCCCGTGGCCGGGTCGGCGCCGCCGATGCCGTCATCCGACACCTCGACGGCGACGGCCGCATCGGTCGCGACGACCCGGACGCGCACCGTGGAGGCGTTGGCGTACTTCGCGACGTTGGTCAGCGCCTCGGCGATCAGGTAGTACGCGGCAGCCTCGACGGGCTCGGGCAGCCGCTCGTCCGGGATGTCCACGATCTCGACGGGGACGGGCGATCGGCCCGCGAGCATCTCGACGGCGGCTCGCAGTCCGCGATCGCTGAGCACGGCCGGATGGAGGCCGCGGGCGAGCTCGCGCAGCTCGGCGAGCGCAAGGGCGAGCTCGTCCCCTGCGTCCGCGAGGGTCGCGCGCGCGGCCGCCGGATCGGACTCGAGGCTCGCCTGCGCGACGCGCAACGACAACGAGAGCGCGACCAGGCGCTGCTGAGCGCCGTCATGGAGGTTGCGCTCGAGCCGGCGCCGCTCGACGTCGCCGGCGGTCACGATCCGCGCTCGCGATGCGGCGAGCTCCTCGAGCCGGGCGTGGAGCTCGTCGTTCAGGCGATGGACCTCCGCCTCCTGGGCCTTGCGCTCGGTGATATCCGTGTAGGCGACCATGTTGCTGACGACGCGGCCGGAGCCGTCTCTGACCGGGGCGGCGGCGATCGAGACGGCGACGAGCGTGCCGTCCTTGCGCCGGCGCACGGTCTCGAGGTCGTTCACGGACTCGCCCGCGCGCACGCGCTCGAACAGCTCCTCGGTCTCCGCGCGCCCCGAGGGCGGCGCCATGGGGAGGCCGCCGCGGCCGAGCATCTCCTCGCGCGACCAGCCGAAGATCCGCTCGGCGGCCGGGTTCCAGAGCCGTATGCGCGTGTCCAAGCCGAACTCCACCAGCGCGACCGGCGAGGAGTCGATCAACGCCTGCAGCCGCTCCTCCTGCGCCTTGCGTTCGGTGATGTCCGTGTAGGCGACCATGTTGCCGACTACCCGGCCGGATCCGTCTCTGACCGGGGCGGCCGCGATCGAGACGGCGACGAGCGTGCCGTCCTTGCGCTGGCGCACGGTCTCGTAGTCGTTCATCGACTCGCCCGCGCGCACGCGCTCGAACAGCTCCTCGGTCTCGGCGCGCTTCGACGGCGGCGCCAGCGGCAGTCCGCCGCGGCCGAGCATCTCCTCGCGCGACCAGCCGAAGATGCGCTCGGCCGCTCGGTTCCACAGCCGTATGCGCGTGTCGAGCCCGAACTCCACGAGCGCGAGCGGCGAGGAGTCGATCAGCGCCTGGAGCCGCTCTTCCTGCTGCTCCCCCTCAAAGATTTCGTGTGGCTCGATGGCCGCGAGTCTACGGCCGTCCCCATGCCTGGTAGGTCAAAGTGCCTTCCGAGATGAACGATCAGGTCCCGCTGCCGGAGCGGTTCACGGTCGGACACTGGACCGACCTCCAGGCGCGCACCGGCTGCACGGTGGTGATCGCTCCCGTGGGGACGCGCGGTGGGGTGGATGTCCGTGGTGGCGGCACCGGGACGCGTGAGCTCGAGGCGCTGTCGCCGCTCGCGAACGCCGAAGGGCCGACCGCCGTGCTGCTGACCGGCGGGAGCGCGTTCGGCCTTGCGGCTGCGGACGGCGTGATGCGCTGGCTCGAACAGCGGGGCCTCGGCCGGCCGACGCCGGTGGGCGTGATCCCGCTGGTGCCGACCGCGGTCGTGTTCGACCTCGCCGAGGGAGAGCCGGGCGTCCGGCCGGGGCCGGAGGAGGGCTACGCCGCGTGCGAGGCGGCTGCCGGGGGCGTGCCGAGGCGCGGGCGGATCGGGGCCGGCACGGGGGCTGCCGTGGGGAAGATCCTCGGGCGCGAGCGCGCCACGCCGGGCGGCGTGGGCTACGCGGCGACGCGGCTGCCGGGCGGCGAGACGGTCGGGGCGATCGCGGTGGCCAACGCCTCGGGAGATGTGATCGCGGAGGACGGCGAGGTGCTGGGCGGGCCGCGAGGCGACCGCGGTGAGCTGCTCCGAACCGCCGAGCTGATCCCGGACATGCCGCGGCTCCCCGACTGGGCCGTACGCCCCGGTCAGAGCACGACGCTCGCCTGCATCTGCACCGACGCCGCGCTCGACAAGCGCAGCTGCGGCATCGTCGCGCGAATCGCGAGCGCCGGGATCGCCCGGGCGGTCGACCCCGCCTTCACCCCCTTGGACGGCGACATCGTCTTCTGCATGGCCTCCGGAACGTCGCCGCCTGCCGCGCCCGGGCCCGCCGCCTCGTGGTCGCTCACGCATCTGGGCACGGTCGCCGCGACCCTCACGGCAGCCGCGATCCGGGACGCGGTCCGCGAGTCACAGCGGCCCGATTAGACCGCTAGAGGCGGGCGGAGCGCATCAGCACCTTCAGCGGCCCGCTCCTCGGCAGCAGCGAGACGACGACCTTCGTCCGCACGCGTCCGCGCCGCGCCAGGACGCGGCCGCCGGGGTTCGTCGAGTCGAGGCGCAGCCGGACGTGGCCGGGACGCTTGACGCGCATGTCGCCCGTCAGGATCGTGAGGAACGGGCCTGCGCCCGTGCGGCGATCGGACGGCAGCGTGACTGCGGCGCTCAGGCGCCCGGCCTTCGGGACCCTCAGCAGCAGCGTCGCGTTCCGGCCGCGCTTGCGGTCCGCGTCCAGCAGCAGCAGCCGCCGCCGGGCCCCCGGAGCAGAGTCGTCGAAGATGTCCTCGTCGAGCTCGTCGCCCTCCTCAAAATCGTCGAACCAGTCGTCCTCCCAGTCCAGGCCGAGGCCGCCGCCGTCGGGATCCTGCGACTCGTCGCCCATCCCGTCCTCGTCGACGTCCGGCTCCACGACGGCGTCGAACAGCAGCTCGGTGCCGGTCGCGCCGTCCATCCCGCACGGGTCGCACGGGGTCGTGAACGACTGGATCGCGCCGTCGGGCCGCGGGCGCGTCCGCACGCCGAGGTCCACCTCGCCGGCCGCGAACAGGAAGCCGATCGAGTCGCCGCGCCGCACCGGGAGGTGCAGGTCCTCGACCTCGTGCAGCGCGCCGGTCGGCGACGACACCGGCAGCGGGGCGGACTCGACGACGGTCGCGCCGGCGCCGTCCTCGTCGGCCGGCCGCAGGACCGCGATCCGCGGCTGCTCGGCGCCCGCGATCCGCTTCGCGTGCACGCTGGCCGCGACGAGCACGCCGTCCTCGGGCGCCTCGACCGTCGCCCCGCGCAGCGCGAACTGCCGGAAGCCGATGTCGGCGCCGGCCGGGCACGCCGCGCACGCGTAGGCGTCGGGGTCCGCGGACGTATCGGGCGACCCGACGTAGGTCGCTGCGTTGGCCTGCTGGGCGCCGAACGAGACGGCGAACAGGAGCGCTGCTGCGATTGGGAGCCTTCCGCGCCGAAGTGTCATGACGACCTCTTCGCACGAGCCGGGCAATCGGGTCACTCGCCGCCGGAACGCTCACAGCGGAGCGGCCGCAGCGCTCACGCCGGGCTGGCCCGCCAGCGGATCGGCCCGACGCGGCAGCGATCGACGACCTCGCCGTCCCGCCGCAGGACCGACCGCAGCCGGAAGCTCCCGCGCCAGCGTCCGTCATCGCCGAAGGTCCCCCGGACCGACACGGTGTCGCGCGAGCGCACGCCGCCGCCGAGGTTGAACCGCGACGTACCGGCGTCGGCGAACGCATCGGCGGCCGCGCTGTCGAGCGGCGGAGTGAACACCGTCTGACCGGTCCGTGTGGAGCCTTGGCACCTGGCCTTCCACCGGATTCGCACGCGATTCACGATCCCGTCCGCACCGGTCCGGACCGACGCCGGCCTGCCTTGCGTCGTCTTGCCCTTCCACAGCTTCGCGTCGGCTTGCGCGGGAACGGCGACGAGAGCCGCCAACGCGACGCAGGCTGCGGCGGCGAGGAGCTTCGCGGACACGCCTGCTACGTCGCCCGATTCACGTCGATCGAAACGTGCGGCACCGGCTCGTCACGCGAGCTCGACCAGGAGTGCGAGCACGAGCAGGACGAAGACGACCGTGACGATCCACGTCGTCCAGAACGCCACCCGCGCGCCGAGCGCGAGCATCGTCAACGTCGGCGTGGGGGATGCTGTCTGCGCGGGCGTCGGCGCTGAGCGCACGGGCTGCGGCGCGCGCGCCGGAGGGTCGTCGTCGTCCCTCGGGCGCCACGCGTCACCGAGGGGATCGACGGGGATGAGCCTCCGCGCCACGGCGAACGCGAACAGCGAGCGCAGCGCCTCGAGCACCGCCGTCTCGCGCCTGGAGCTGAGCCCGGCGCGCCGCAGGCCGTCGAGCATCGCGTTCACATGGCGACTGCGGACGGCGCGGATCCGCATCGTCCCGAGCTCGGCCTCGACGTGGCTGATCGCGGCGCGCAGCTCGCGCCGCCCGACGCCAAGGTCGGTCGTTTGGAGGAACTCCGCGATCACGTCGCTGACACTCGAGTCGCTGCTGAGCGGCGGCGGCCACGGATCGCGGTCGTGGAGAGCGGACATCGATCAGAGCTTCGCCGTGTCAGACGGCGCTCGCAAAAGGTTCCGGCGACGGGTCGATCGGGACCGCGCATCACTCGAACGATGCCCGTCGAGCGGAGGCTCATGAACAGATGACGAGACCGCGATCATGCGATAGCGGAGCGGGGTGGGCCGCGTCAGCCGGCGTTCTCGGCACGTGGCGGGTGAACGATCAGCACGGGGCGCTCGGCGTGTCGTGCCACGGCCGCCGCGACGCTGCCCATCAGCACGAGGCCGATGCCAGTGCGCCCATGCGAGCCCATGACAACGATGCCCGCGTCGTGATCGTCGGCTGTCTGCACGATGCTCCGCCAGACGGGAGTGCCGCACGCCGCCAGCGGCGTTGCCCGGAAGCCGACGGATCTCGCCAGCCGTGCTCCCTCTTCGGCGACCTTCCGGGCATCAGTCTCGATGGCTTCTTCGATGTCCGCTGCCGCGCTCCCCGGGCCGCCGAAAGGGAGCGCCGCCAGCGGCTGCCAGACGGTCAGGACAATCGCGTCGCGACCCGGGCTCAGTTGAAGCGCGGCCGCGCGGATCGAGGCCTTCGCCTGCTCGGACCCGTCGTATCCGAACAGGACCACGCCGCCGCCGTTGCTCGAGGCGCCGCGCCGCAGGCGTTCCGGGATCACGCTCATCCTCCCAGTGACGCCGTTCCACCTGCCGGCTCGGGCCGAGACACAGCCCAGCCGCCCTGGCGGACATGGCCGGTCGTGCGCGCGTCGAGGGCGAGGGAAAGGAGGAGCAGGAGCACGGGGCCCACGGCCATGGCGGCGGTCTGCGGGACGGTCGCCACCACGATGGCGGCGATCAGGTAGGCGAGCGAGGGCGCGACCATCAGCGAGGCAGCGGGGGTTCTCGCCACGACCGGACTGCCTTCCCGCCGCCGCCATCCGATCAGCGCGCCGAGCTGGGCGAGCGTCGCGGTCATCGCGACGGTGGCGACGTTCGGCAGGTGGAACGCGAGCGCGTCCAGCCAACCCGCTGCGGCGGTGATGCCGACCAGGAACGCGCGGCGCTGCTGCCAGCGCAGTGGATCCGGCTTGCTCGACATCGGCATGCCCCAAACCCTCGGGCCGGCCGGCCGGCACCGCAAGAGCGTGTGCCTATCGCCGGGCAGGGGATCGCGATCGGCAGCCGCACTCGCTGCCCGTACGTTGATCCGCATGTCACCTCTCGCTAAGCCCGGGCGCGGACGCGGACCCGGGGGCGGGCGTTGTTCACGTAGCCCTTGGGGTTCCAGAGCGCCGCCTCGTCCTCGGGTTGCGTGGCGGCCGAGGAGTCCCAGGCGCGGACGAGGATCTCGTGGTCGCCGGGCGCGAGGTCGACGGTGATGCGCCAGTGCCGCCAGGCCCACCGGCCGAGATCGTCGAGCAGCTCGGCCTGAGCCCAGTGTGCGCCGCGGTCGATTGAGACGTCGACACGGGCGACGTGGCGCTCCCCGCCGGCGAACGCGTACCCGCGCACCTCGACCGGTCCGGCGACGACCGTCTCGCCGTTGGCTGGAGCGAGCACGTCCGCGTTGAGCGCGACCAGGCCGAGAGGCATGCCGGCGCCCGGGCCCGGCGTCCCGTCCTCCGGGAGCAGCCGGTAGACATCGCGCTGGAAGTACCCGTCCCACGGCGCCGAGCGGACCTCGATCCGCTCGAGCCACTTGACGCTCCGCGCGCCGATGTAGCCGGGCACGACCACGCGCACCGGGGCGCCATGCACAGGTGGGAGCGGCTGCCCGTTCATTCCCCACGCGAGCAGGACCTCGGGCCGGCACGCCTTGTCGAGCGGGACCGAGCCGCCGAAGGGCTGGACCGGCTTCGCCTCCGGGCTGAGGTCAGCGCCGACGAAGCCGACGTGCTCGGCCTCGGGCCGCGGGCCGGCGAGCGCGAGCACGTCGGCGAGCGCGACGCCGGTCCACGTCGCGGTCCCGGTCGCGCCGGGGCCCCACGGAGCCTCGCCCGGGATGTCGTGGACCGCGATCAACCCCGCGCGCCGATTGCCGGCACACTGCAGCGTCGCCGTCTCAGTGCGCTCCCGAAACGCCTCGCGCAGGGTCGTGAGGGACAGATCCAGCTCCCGCTCCACGAGTCCGTGGATGCGCAGCCGCCACGCGGCGGGGTCGATCTCCGGCACCTGCCCGTGCGCCCGCACGTAGAACGCGTCGGTGGCGGTCACCGGGCCTTCGGCCAAGGCGGCGAGGCCGGTCTCCGCGTTGAACGGCTCCTCCTCATGTACGATCAGATCCACCCGCTTGCCGTAGCGGCTCACACGACGCCTCTTCGCGGTCCGTCGCGCCGGCAACGGCGACCCTTTTGCACCATGGCGACAATCCTGACCGCATCCGGCGCGTTACGCGATCACCGGTTCCTCAGGAAGACCGTCCCGATGAACGCGACGGTCGTCTTGCGGGTGAGGGCGCTCATGACGTCGCCTCCGATCGGCTCGTGGCGTCGGTCGGAGCGCCGGCGCCGTTGCCGTGGCCCAGGCCGGCGGCTACGCGCGCGCCAAGGTCGGCGTCGACGTTGGTCCAGTAGCCGATCACGCGGCGCTGGACGTCGTCGCTGACGTCCTGCGACGCGTGGCCGACGATGTTGCTCGCGAGGTGCTCGCGGTCCGTGTCGTCCATCACGTCGCGGACGAGCGTGCCGGCCTGGCCGAAGTCGTCGTCCTCGGCGTGCAGGTGATACGCGTAGTGTCCGATCTCGGCGGCCTCGACCATCCAGGTCGGCGGCTCCGCGGCGGGATCCGCCTTCGGGCCGCCGTAGCTGTTCGGCGCGTAGACGGGCTGATCGCCCGCGTGGCGGTAGGTCATGTGCCCGTCCTTCATGTACGAGTGGACGGGGGACTTCGCCGCGTTGATCGGCAGCTGCTCGTAGTTGGTGCCGACCCGGTGCAGATGCGTGTCGTGGTAGGAGAAGATCCGCCCCATCAGCATCTTGTCCGGGCTGAGGCCGATGCCCGGCACGAGGTTCGCGGGGGAGAACGCGGCCTGTTCGACCTCGGCGAAGTGGTTGGCCGGGTTGCGGTCGAGGACCAGCCGGCCGACCGTGATCGGCGGGTAATCGCCGTGCGGCCACACCTTCGTGAGGTCGAACGGGTTGAAGCGGTAGTCGGCGGCCTCCTCGAACGGCATGATCTGCATCTCCAGCCGCCACTGCGGGGCGTCGCCGGCGGCGATCGCGTTCCAGAGGTCCCGCCGGTGGAAGTCGGGGTCCTCGGACGCCATCGCATCGCCCTCGGCCTGGGTGAAGTTCTCGATCCCCTGGACGGTCTTCCAGTGGTACTTGACCCAGAAGCGCTCGCCGGCCGCGTTGATCCATGAGTACGTGTGGCTGCTGTAGCCGTTCATGTTCCGCAACGTCCGCGGGATCCCGCGGTCGGACATGAGGGTCGTCACCTGGTGCGCGCTGGCCGGAGTCAGCGTCCAGAAGTCCCACTGCATGTCGTTGGATCGCAGCCCGGAGTCGGGCATGCGCTTCTGCGAGTGGATGAAGTCCGCGAACTGGTGCGCATCGCGGATGAAGAACACCGGCGTGTTGTTGCCGACGAGGTCGTAGTTGCCCTCCTCGGTGTAGAACTTGCCCGCGAATCCGCGCGGATCGCGCTGCGTGTCGGCCGCGCCCAGCTCGCCGGCCACCGTCGAGAACCGGAAGAAGACCGGCGTGCGCTTGCCGACCTTCGACAGGAACGCCGCGCTGGTCCACTGCGTGACGTCCTCGGTCACCTCAAAGAAGCCCTGCGCGCCGCTGCCCTTGGCGTGCACCACCCGCTCCGGCACCCGCTCGCGGTTGAAGTGCTGCATCTTCTGCACCGCGTAGGCGTCGTGCAGCACGGTCGGGCCCTTCGGGCCGACGGTCATCGAATGCTCGTCGCTGGCGATCGGGACGCCGGAGTCGTTCGTGGTTCGCTTCTCTGTCATAGCCCTGAAGGTATGGCCGGGTCCGCCCGGGCCTGAC
>JBKOYW010000179.1:0-4233 GCA_046744275.1 Actinomycetota bacterium | reverse complement strand
ACGACCAGGCCGGCTTCGTGCTGCTCTCGGACGTGCATCACTCGAGCACGTTCGGCCCCTGGAAGCGCGCGCTGGCGAAGGTCGACAAGGAGGAAACCTTTCACCTGCGCCACGGCCGCACCTGGGTCAAGAAGCTGTGCGCCGATCCGGCCGAGAAGGCGAGGGTCCAGGCCGCCGCCGACTGGATGTTCATCCTCACGCTCGAGTGGTTCGGGCTTCCCGACGAGCGCAAGCGGCACGGCATCCAGCTCGAGTACGGCTTCAAGGGCATGACCAATGACGAGCTGCGCCAGACGTGGATGGGCGAGGTCGTGCCCTTCATGCAGGAGGTGGGGATCGACGTTCCGGCGCACTGGGACGAGGAGACGGAGCGCTGGCGCATCGATTGCCCGTTCCCGGCGCGGTTCGACGCCGAGCGCAAGCAGTGGCTGCTCGACGAGGGCCCGATCTCCTGGGAGGAGGTCATGGTCCGGTGGAAGGGCCGCGGGCCGATGAACCGCGACTACGTCGGCCGGCTGCAGAAGGGCTACCGGTCGCGAAAGGCGGCGGCGGCGTGACCGTCGAGGCGCGCCTGTGGGCGGCGCTGAAGGAGGTCGAGGACCCGGAGATCCCGATCTCCGTCGTCGGCATGGGCCTGATCGTCTCGCTGGCCTATCGCGAGGACGAGCGCGCCGTCGACCTCGAGCTCACGTTCACGGCGATGGGGTGCCCGGCGATGGACTTCATCCAGGAGGACATCCGCGAGCGGCTGCTGGCCGAGCCCGATGTCGACGAGGTGCGCATCGAGGTCGTGTGGGACCCGGTATGGACGCGCGCCCGCATCCGCGACGACGCCCGCGCCACCATGCGCCGGCTGGGGATCGTGGCATGAGCGTCTGGGAGGTCTTCGCGCGCAAGGCCTACGAGGACCCGCTCCACCACGTCGGCACGGTCACCGAGGACGACGAGGATCTCGCGCTCGTCTCGGCGCGCTCGATCTACGACGAGCAGCCGTGGATCGAGATGATCATCGTCCCGCGAGACGCCATCCGGGAGGCCATCAAGGCATGAGCACCACCGCGACCTCCACGGAAGCGATGGCCCAGGCCTGCATGGCCTCGCTGATCGGCTCGCTGGCCGACAACAAGGCGGCGCTCGGGCGACGCTACGCCGAGTGGGCGGTCAGCGCCCCGACTCTGGAGTCCGCGGTCGCGGCCGCCGCGATGGCGCAGGACGAGCTCGGGCACGCGCGATCGACCTATCCGGTCCTGAAGGCGCTCGGCGCCGACGCGGGCGACGAGGGGCTCGAGGGCACCGGCAACCGGCTCGCGCTGCTCGACTCCGAGCTGCCGGACTGGACAGCCTTAATCGCCGCCAACCTGCTGGTCGACGGCGTCCTGACCACCTTCGTCGCCGCCTGCGCCGACAGCTCGGTGACCCAGATGGCCCAGCGAGCGAGGAAGATCCTCCAAGAGGAGGGCTCGCACCGCGTGCACGGGGAGGCCTGGGCGAAGCGGCTGTGCCGCGCCGGCGATAGGGAGCGCGATGCGCTCGTGCGCCGCCTGCTGGAGACGTGGGAGGAGGCAGGGCGATGGGCCGGCCCGAACGACGACCCCGGCTATCGCGCAGCACTGGACACGGGCATGGTCCGCCGCGACGCCGCCCACCAGCGCGAGCAGGTCCGCGCATGGCTCGTCGACCTGCTGGCCGCCGAGGGCGTGGCGATCGAGCTCCAGGAGCCCGCCGACTGGTCGCGGTGGGACGCGTCCACCCGTCGCTGGTCGCCGTGAGCACGGCGCCGGCCTGTCCCTTCTGCAGCGCCGAGACGGTCGAGCGCGTCGGCCAGTGGGGCGGCCAGATCATCACGAGCCAGTGGCGGTGCGTGGCGTGCGGCTCCTACTTCGAGGCCGTGCGCGAGGACTTCGACGACGAGCTCCGGTGGCCTACGCAGCCGCGCGGTTGACGGCCTCGAGCGACCGGAAGTACTCCTGCGCCGTCGTATGCCAGGCGTCGTGACGGTCCTGGAAGACGTCGTGCGCCCGCCGGCGCGGCCACTCGCCCGGCAGGACCTCCGCGGGGAGGTCGGGATCCAGGAACGGGAACTTCCGCCAGGCGTGCACGAGCAGCGTCTGCGCCCGGAACACGACCTCGGGCGTCTTCGGCCGCAGCCGCCCGAACGTCGCGATGAAGTCGTCGTAGGCATCCGAGACCTCACCGAGGTCCCATGCCTCATCGATCAGTCGCTGCGGCTCTCCGAGGTCCCCGAGCTCTGCCCGGAACGACAGCAGCTCTGCCACCGAGTCTTCGCTCGCCATCTCGCGCAGCTCGGCCTCGCGCTCCGCGTGAGGCGAGATCCACAGCCCGCCGCCGAGCGACCCGAAGCCCGCCCACGCCAACCGCGTGCGGAGCTGGTGGCGCACCTCACGGCGCGCCTCCGGCACGCGCAGGACGACCAGGAGCCAGCGCCCGTCCCAGTCGCGCGGCTCGCCGAACCCGTAGATACGCTCCGCCCCCGTGCGCAGCATCGATGCCGTCTCCGCGGTGAGCCGCACTCGCGATCGCCGTCCCCGGCGTTCGGTGGCCAGCCACCCGGCGGTCACGCTTCGAGCGAGCGCCTGGCGCGCGGCCTGCGGCTTGTAGTCCATCGCCCCGAGCGCGTTGATCAGGGTCTCCTGCCAGACGCCCTCGGGGACCGGGAGCACGTACTCGCCGAGCAGCGTGAGCAGTACCGAGCGCGCCGCTGGTACCCCCACTGAGCGGCGGCGAAGCTGATCGTTCACCTGTCGCAGGGTACAGCGTCACGGAGATGTCACACGTCGCGTACCGCGACGGTCACGCGTGAACAGGCGCACAGCCGGCCCTCGTCGTCGCTCGCGTCCACCGCCCAGGTCCAGACGTCGTCGTCGCGGGCCCTGACGCGCGCCTCGAAGGTGACCGTGCCGCCTCTGGGAGGATCGAGCACGTTCGTGTCGTTGGAAAGGCCCATCGCCAGGCGACCGTGCGGCATGACGACGAGCGCGGTGCCGCGTGACGCCAGGGCCTCGGCCGCCGCCGCGAACACACCGCCGTGGAGCACGCCGACGTGGTTCAGGAGCCCGTCCGACACCTGCACGCGACCTCGAACCACACCCTCGCCCGCCACGTCCTGGGAGATGACCTCCAGGCCGTACTGAGCATCGAAGCAGCGGTCAAACGGGACCACCGGCACCCAGTCCTCAGGCATGAGCGTCTGCCAAGACGAGTCCATGGCGTGAGCCTAGCCGTCGGCCCATTCTCACTCCTGAAGCGAGGCGAGCTGGTCCTCGAAGCGAGCCATCGCGTCGCGGTACAAGAAGGGTCCCCAGCTCACCCGGGCCACGCCCAGCGCGGCCAGCTCGGCGAGCGACGGCGTCTGCGGCAGGCGTACGACGTTCACCGGGCCGCGGATCTCCGAAGTGAAGCGGCGCAGCGCGTCGGCCTCCCACAGGGCGATCGGGTACACGCAGTCGACGCCGGCCTCGACGTAGGCATTGGCACGCCGCAGCGCTTCGGCAACGAGCTCCTCCTGGGTCCCGGGACCGGCGCCGGCGAGGAAGGGACCGAGGAAGACGTCGACCCGGGCGTTGATCACGAGCCGGTAGCCGTCCTCCGACGCAGCCTGGCGAACCGCCCCGAGCCACTCCGCGTGCCGGTCGGGATCGCGGAGGCTGCCGGCGGCGTGGTCGGTGTCCTCGAGGTTGCAGCCGGCGGCCCCGGCGCTCCGCAGCGCAGCCACCAGCGCGGCCGGCTCCATCCCGTAGCCGGCCTCGGCGTCGACCGTCACGGGCACCTCGACACCCCTTGAAATCCGCGCGGCCGCAGCGAGCATCTCGTCGGCCGGCGCACCCTCGTGGTCCTCATAGCCGAGCGCGGCGGCCACGCCGCCGCTGGTGGTCGCGACCACGGGAAACCCAGCCGCGACAACGGCTCTCGCCGTAGCCACGTCCCAGGCGTTCGGAAGCAGGAGAGGGGCGCCGGGGCGATGCAGCGACCGCAGCAGGTCGCACCGGCTCTGGAGGTCGGCTGTCGGTGAGGAGGTCATGCCGGGAACCTACGCCCACCCCGGGGAGCACGGCCACGACCCGCCAAGGGCGGTGGATCTCGTGCTCGCCTGCATATCCCCGTGGGCGACCCCGTGGATCCCCGGAGGCGAATGCCATGCCGACTGCGCGATGTTGCCGCGCATGCCAAATCGCCGTTCAATCGTGGATCACCTCGTCGCCGAGCTTGGGACCG
>JBKOYW010000455.1:0-10723 GCA_046744275.1 Actinomycetota bacterium | reverse complement strand
CGAGCTGGCCGAGCGGGCCGTCGAGATCGCCGAGCCGCTCGGCGACTACCACCGCGTGGGAACGGCGCGCAGCACGCTGGCGCTTGTACTGGGCGCGGGCGGCGACGTCGGCGCGGGCCTGCGCGTGATGGAGCCGGTGCTGCGGCTGCTCGAGCGAGCCGACGCGTTCGTGCCCGGCATGGCGCGGGTGCTGGGGACGCTCCACCTGTGGCGCGGTGACCTCGAGGATGCGGTGCGCTGGCTCGAGCGCGAGTCGCGCTCGACCGACCGCGGCGCCGACACGTACCTCGCTGCGCAGGCGCTGCCCCCGCTCGGCGCCGCGCTACGCCTGCTCGGCCGCGACGACGAGGCGGCCGGCGTGCTCGACCGCGCCGTCGCCGTCGCCCGCACGCTCGGCATGCCGCGCGTGGAGGCCGACGCGCTCGAGCAGCAGGCGCACCTGGCCGCCGATCCCGACCTCCACCACGAGGCGCTGGCCCTGCGGGTCGAGCACGGCCTCCGCGGCTCGTACGCCGGCAGCCTCGACGCGCTGGCCGCCCTCACGGGACGGCCCGACCCCGAGATGCGCGCCCGCATGACGCTCGAGGAGGCGGTCGCGTACGTCCGCCGCGCCCGCGGCACACGCGCGCGGCCGCCCGGCGGCTGGGCCAGCCTCACCCCGACCGAGCTCGACGTCGTCCGGCTCGCCGTCGAGGGCCTCAACAACCCGGAGATCGGCAAGCGGCTGTTCATGAGCCGAAGCACCGTCAAGACGCACCTGTCGCACGTCTACGCCAAGCTCGGCGTCGCCAACCGGACCGAGCTGGCCGCGCTCGCGAGCCGCCAGCGGTTCGAACACTGACTCGGCGGCGAACCACTCGGCCCGCCTCCGGGAAGGCCTCGCCCCATGAGAGCAGTGGCCTGGCACGGCAACCACGACGTACGCGTCGACACCGTCGACGATCCCTCGATCGAGCAGCCGACCGACGCGATCGTCCGCATCACCTCGACCGGCATCTGCGGGTCCGACCTGCACCTCTACGAGGTGCTCGGCGCGTTCATCGATCCCGGCGACGTCCTCGGCCACGAGCCGATGGGCATCGTCGAGGAGGTCGGCGCTGACGTCACGCACATCGCGCCGGGAGATCGCGTCGTGATCCCGTTCAACATCTCGTGCGGGCACTGCCACATGTGCGAGCACGGCCTGCAGTCGCAGTGCGAGACGACGCAGGTGCGCGACCACGGCACCGGCGCGGCGCTGTTCGGCTACACGAAGCTCTACGGCCAGGTGCCCGGCGGGCAGGCCGAGTTCCTGCGCGTGCCGCAGGCGCACTACGGGCCGATCAAGGTGCCGGAAGGCCCGCCCGACGACCGCTTCGTCTACCTCTCGGACGTGCTGCCCACCGCCTGGCAGGCCGTCGAGTACGCCGACATTCCCCGCGGCGGGAGCGTCCTGGTGCTCGGCCTCGGGCCGATCGGCGAGATGTGCACGCGCATCGCCCAGCATCGCGGCGCCGGCACGGTCATCGGCGTCGACCTGGTGCCGGAGCGGCTCGAGCGCGCGCGCTCGCACGGCGTCGTGACTCTGGACCTCGAGGACCAGGACGACCTGCCCGGGGCCGTGCGGGAGCTCACCGACGGGCGCGGACCGGACGCGGTGATCGATGCCGTCGGCATGGAGGCGCACGGCTCGCCGATCGGCAAGCTGGCGCAGAAGCTCGCCGGGTTCCTGCCCGACGCGATCGCCCAGCCGGTGGTGCAGAAGGCCGGCATCGACCGGCTCGCCGCCCTGCACATGGCGATCGAGCTCGTGCGGCGCGGTGGGACGGTCTCCCTGTCGGGCGTCTACGGCGGCGCGGTCAGCCCGATGCCGCTCCTGCAGATGTTCGACAAGCAGATCATGCTGCGCATGGGGCAGGCGAACGTCAAGCGCTGGATCGACGACATCGTCCCGCTGCTCACCGAGGACGGCGACCCGCTCGGGGTCGACGGCTACGCCACTCACCGCCTCCCGCTCGACGAGGCGCCGCACGCGTACGAGATCTTCCAGAAGAAGCAGGAGGGCGCGTTCAAGGTGCTGCTGCAGCCATGAGCCAGGACCCGACCCACGCCGAGCCGACGCCGCCGTTCCCCGAGCAGGAGCAGGAGCCGCCCGGGCGCGAGGCGGACATGCGGCCGCTCGCCGACCACGGCGAGGACAGCTACGTCGGCCACGGGCGGCTGACCGAACGCGTCGCGCTCATCACCGGCGCCGACTCGGGCATCGGCCGCGCCGTCGCGATCGCGTTCGCGCGCGAGGGCGCCGACGTGCTGTGCTCGTACTGGAAGGAGGACGAGGACGCCGCCGAGACCAGGCGGCTCATCGAGGACGCCGGGCGGCGCTGCATCACCGTCCCGGGCGACATCGGCGATCGCGACCACTGCCGGGCGCTCGTGGAGCGCGCCGTGGACGACCTGGGCCGGCTCGACGTCCTGGTCAACAACGCCGCTTACCAGATGTCGCACGAGTCGTTCCTGGACATCCCGCCCGACGAGCTGGACTTCGTCTTCCGCACCAACGTGCTGGCGATGTTCCACCTCTGCCAGGCCGCGGTGCCGAGGATGGGGCCGGGCTCGACGATCATCAACACCACCTCGATCCAGGCCGCCCAGCCGAGCCCGGAGCTGCTGCACTACGCCGCGACCAAGGGCGCGATCAGCACGTTCACGAAGGGTCTCGCCCAGGAGGTCGCCGAGCGGGGGATCCGGGTCAACGCGGTCGCGCCCGGCCCGATCTGGACGCCGCTCGTGGTCATGAGCTTCCCGGCGGAGAAGAACGCGCAGTTCGGCGCCGACACGCCACTCGGGCGCCCCGGCCAGCCCGGCGAGCTGGCGCCGCTGTTCGTGTTCCTCGCCACGGACGAGTCGCGCTACATCAGCGGGGAGGTCATCGGCGCGACCGGCGGCAAGCCACTGCACTAGCGAAGGGAGATCTGCGATGCCACCTCGCGGAGTCAAGAAGGGCACCAAGCGCGCCCGCCAGTACGAGCACATCAAGGACAGCGCGAAGGACCGTGGCGCCTCCGAGAGCCGCGCGGAGGAGATCGCGGCGCGGACGGTCAACAAGGAGCGTGCGCGCAGCGGCGAGTCGCAGACCCGCTCGCGGACGTCGACGCAGGACATGTCGTCGTCGCGCCGCGGCGGGCAGCGGTCGGGCACGAACCGCCCCAAGGGCCGGACGCGCGACCAGCTCTACGCCGAGGCCCGCAGCCTCGGGATCGAAGGGCGGTCGTCGATGAACAAGGCCCAGCTCCAGAGCGCGATCGCCGGCAAGAAGTCCTGAGGCTGCGGGCGAATCTCGGTCATCCGTACGGACCGTCATGCGATCGAATGAGCGCGCGATTCGTCCGTTCGATCCACTCGCCGCACGATCCCGGCGTGCCTCGCGCAGGCTCACGCTTGCGCCATGGCCACCACCACCGCCCATCTGCCACGCACCGCCGTTCCGCAGCGACCCGGAAGGACCGGGCTCAGACGCGAGATCGGCTTCATCGGCCTGCTGTGTGCGTCAGGTGGCTCGATCATCGGCTCGGGCTGGCTCTTCGGCGCGCAGGGCGCGCTCGCGACCGCAGGCCCGGCGGCCATAATCTCGTGGGTCATCGGCGCGGTCGCGATCCTGATGCTCGCGCTCGTGCATGCCGAGCTCGGCGCGATGTACCCGGTCGCCGGCGGGACGGCCCGGTTCCCGCACTACGCGTTCGGCGGCGCCGTCGGCGCCTCGTTCGGGTGGTTCTCCTGGCTGCAGGCAGCCACGGTGGCGCCGATCGAGGTCATGGCCGTGATCCAGTACGGCCAGCATTACTCGTTCGCGTCCGGGTGGATGAAGGTGAGCGGCGGCGAGAACGTCCTGACGGGAGCGGGGATCGTCGCCGCGGTCGTGCTGATGGCGATCTTCACGGCCATCAACTTCCTCAGCGTCCGCAGACTCGCCAACACGAACAGCACCGCGACCTGGTGGAAGGTCGGCATCCCGCTGCTGACGATCGTCGTGCTGGCGCTCGTGAGCTTCCACGGGAGCAACTTCAGCGCGGCGGACGGCTTCAGCCCGACCGGCGCAGGCGGCGTCCTCGCCGCGGTCTCGACGAGCGGGATCATCTTCGCGCTGCTCGGCTTCGAGCAGGCCGACCAGCTCGCGGGCGAGAGCGCGAACCCGAAGCGCGACATCCCGCGCGCGGTGATCGGAGCGATCGTGATCGGCGCGATCATCTACATCCTGCTCCAGATCGTGTTCCTCGGAGCGCTCCCCGCGTCGCAGATCGGCAGCACGTGGGCCGGCTCCCCGTTCACGACGCTCAGCGGCCCGTTCGCGGAGGTCGCCACGCTCGTCGGCGTCGGCTGGCTCGCGACGATCCTCTACATCGACGCGGTGATCTCGCCGGCCGGGACCGGGCTCATCTACACCACCGCGTCGTCGCGGGTCTCGTACGGGCTGAGCCGCAACGGCTACGTGCCCTCCGTCTACGAGCGCACCGACCGCCGCGGGATCCCGTGGTTCGGCCTGGTCACCGCCTTCGTGGTCGGCTGCATCTGCTTCCTCCCGTTCCCGAGCTGGAAGTCGCTGGTCGGGCTGATCACGAGCGCCAGCGTGCTCATGTACGCCGGCGCGCCGCTCGCGCTCGGCGTCTTCCGTGCGCGCCTCCCCGACGCCGAGCGGCCCTACCGGCTGCCCGCCGCGCCGGTGCTCGCCCCGCTCGCCTTCGTGGTCGCGAACCTGCTCATCCTCTGGTCGGGCTGGACGACGGACTGGAAGCTCGGCGTCGCGATCCTCATCGGTTACGTGATCCTGGTCGCCAACCGCATCTTCAAGCTCAACCCGACCACGCCGCAGTTCGAGCTCCGGTCCGCCCCGTGGCTGCCGGTCTATCTCGTGGGCATGGGCCTGATCGTCTACCTCAGCGACTTCGGGCCGACCGCGAACCCGTGGTTCCCGCTGTGGTGGGACATGGTCGCGGTGGCCGTCTTCGCCCTGGCGATCTACTACTGGGCGCTGCGCGTGGCGCTGCCGACGGAGAAGATCCAGCAGCTCATCGATCGCGGCGCGGCGGAGCCAGGGGCCAGCGTTTCCCCACTGCAACATGCAGGATGACCGAGACGGCGATCGCGTTGAGGGCGGCGTGGGCGACCCAGTCGTCCGCGCCGCCCCGCGTCCAGACACGGCCGGAGGCGTAGGCCTGCAGCACCAGGTCGAGTGTCGCGCCGAGCACGACGATGCCGGCGAGCGTCGCGACGCGGCTCCCAAGCCAGCCCTCGAGCAGCATCCCGACCAGCAGCCCGGCCGCGACGAACGACCCCGCCGCGGCCGTGATGCGCTCGGCGCTGACGCCGGTGGCGTCGTGGACCAGCACGTAGGTGAGCACGCCGCCGGCGATCACGACGGCGTTGGCCGCGAGCAGCCGCGCGGCGCGGCGATCGATCGCGGAGAACGGCCAGCCGCGCCAGGCGACGTAGAACAGCACCTGCCACGCGCCGACGAGCACGAGCAGCGCTCCGAGGTCGGCGCCGGCGATCGGGCCATGGCGCGTGGCGAGACCCGCGCCGGCTGGCGGCCGGACGTCGGCCAGGGCCGCGTAGAGGGCGAGCGCCACCAGCCATGAGATCGCCAGCGCCGCGATGCCGGCCGGCACCAGCGGCAGGCGGCGTAGTGGCCAGCCCTCCCACACCAGCGAGAGCTGGAGCATGACGACGAACGCTGCGGCTGCCAGCGGGAGCGTGGTGGGGAACGTCGGCGCGTGGCCCGGGCCGGGCGCCGGGTCGAAGATGCCGCGCACGTCGAAGTGACCCGCGATCGCCTGGCCGAGGCCGGTGAGGACGACCGCGGCGACGGCGATCAGGACGGTGTTGGCCCACCCCGACCAGCTCGCCCGCAGCCGCGTGCCGGGCCAGCCGTCCCACCAGAACGCGACCATCGCGATGACGGGCAGCCCGTAGGTGACGAGCGGGCCGAGCACGAGCAGCGACGGCTCCGCCCCGCCCGCGCCGAACGCGAGCAGCCAGGCCACGGGCACGACGAGCAGCATGCCGGCGACTCCGAGGCCGGGCTGCCGGACCGTCATACAGCGACGTCGGCTGGATCCATCACCAGCTCGGGCGCCATCGGGAGCTCGCGCACGCGGCGCCCGGTGGCGTTGAACACCGCGTTGGCGATGGCGGCGGCGACGCCGACCTGCCCGATCTCGCCGACGCCCTTGACGCCGAGCGGGTTGATCCCCTCATCCTCGACCTCGACGAACACGACCTCGACGTCGGGCGCGTCGGCGTTGACCGGCACGAGGTACTCGGCGAGGTTCGAGGCGCCCCAGCGGCCGTGGCGCGGGTCCATGCGGTTGCCCTCGAGCAGCGCCTGCCCCAGGCCCCACAGCATGCCGCCCATCAGCTGGCTTCGTGCGAGCTTCGGGTTCAGCACGCGCCCGGGCGCGAACGCGCCGACCATCCGCCGCACCCGGACGAGCCCCAGGTCCGGGTCGACGGCGACCTCGGCGAACTGCGCGCCGAACGTGAGCAGGCCGTGGGGGGTGTCGAGCGGCGGCGGCTGCCAGCTGCCGTCGGCCTCGAGCACGGTCGTGCGGTTGCGTTGGAGCAGGTCGCCGTAGGTCTCTCCCGCATCGCGCAGCGTCATCCGTCCGTCCTCGACCTCGACAGCGGCGGGGTCGGCGCCGTGCAGCGGCGACCCGTCGTCGGCGACCGCCATCGCCACGAGCTGGTCGCGCAGGGCGGTCGCCGCTGCGTGCACGGCCGCGCTGACCATCGTGGCGCCGGCGGAGCCGACCGGGGACGAGGTGTTCGGGAGGTCCGTGTCACCCGCGCGGGAGCGGACGGACGCGAGCGACACGCCGAGGGCGTCGGCGCCGACCTGGGTCATCATCGTGCCCACCCCGGTGCCGAACTCCGCCGTGCCGGTCTCGACGACGGCGCTGCCGTCCGCGTAGATCCGCGCGCGGGCGTGCTGGGCCGGCATGAACAGCGGCACGGGATACGCCGCGGCGGCCACGCCGTGACCGATCAGCCAGTCGCCGCTGCGACGGGAACGCGGCTCCCCACTGCGACGCGACCAGCCGAAGCGCTCGGCGCCGCGGCGCAGGCACTCCTCGAGCCCGTCGCTCGACCACGGGTTCCCGTGCGGATCGGTCGCCGCGTGGGCCTGGACGCGCAGCTCGATCGGGTCGATCCCCAGCTCGTGGGCGAGCTCGTCCATGGCGGTCTCGAGCACGAACGAGCCGAGCGACTCGCCCGGTCCGCGGGTGAACGTCGGCGTCATCGTGTTGCCGCGGACCAGCCGGTGGACGCCCTGGAAGCTCTCGCACGCGTAGACCTGCGAGGAGACGCCGGTCGCGGGCTCGGCCCAGTCGTCGAAGGGCGACGTGATCGAGAGCTTCTCGTGGCGGATCGCGGTGAGCCGTCCGTCGCGGGTCGCGCCGATCGCGATCCGCTGCTCCTGCTCCTCACGGTGTCCGGTGGATGTGAACATCTGCGGGCGCGTGAGCGCGAGCCGCACCGGTCGCCGGACGTGCCGGGCGGCCATCGCGGCGAGCGTCACGTGCGGCCAGACCATGGCCTTGGACCCGAAGCTCCCGCCGACGAAGTGTCCGAGCACGCGGATGTTCGACAGCGGGATGCCGAGCAGCTGCGCGACGGTCAGCTGGACCGCCCGGACGCCCATCGCGGAGTCGTAGATCGTCACGCGGTCCTCGTCCCAGAACGCCGTCGTGGCCGGCCCTTCCATCGGGTTGTGGTGGTTCGCGGCCATGCGGTACTCGGCGTCGATGCGCAGGTCGGCCGCGGCGAGGCCCGCTTCGACGTCGCCGCGCTCGTTGCGAGCCGGCATCAGCCCGCCGAACAGCATCCCGGGCTCGTATGCCTGGTCGCGGCCCTCGTCGATCGCGGTGATCGACGGATCGAGCTCGTAGCGGACTGAGACCAGCGACGCCGCGTGCTGCGCGCGCTCGTGGCTGTCCGCGACGACGATGGCGACCGGCTGGCCGGCGTAGTGCACGACCTCGTCCTGCATCGGGAAGAAGCTCTCACCCGGCGCGGGACCACCGACGAGCGAGGGGAGCAGGTGCGGCTCCGCCGCGATCCTGCCGAGGTTCTCGTGGGTCAGGACCGCGAGGACGCCGCCGGCCGCGAGCGCCTCGCCGGCGTCGATCGCGGTCACGTGGCCGCTCGGGACGGTCGCGCCCACGATGGCCGCGTGCGCCAGGTTCGGGAGCAGGATCTCGCCGGCGTAGCGGGCGGCGCCGGTCACCTTCTCGGGCCCGTCGACGCGGTCGACGGCCCTGCCGATCGCCCCGCTCACGGCGCGTTCCGGTCCAGGGCCTGCGTTAGCGCGCGGACGACGGCGCGCTGGGCGAGCGGCACCTTGAACGCGTTGTGCTCGCGCACCTCTGCGGCGGCGAGCTCCGCGCCGGCCGCGTCCGCGAATGCGGCAGGGTTCGCGGGACCGCCGAGCAGCCGCGCCTCGGCGCCTCGCGCGCGCCACGGCTTCGTGCCGACGCCGCCGAGCGCGAGCCGCACGTCGGCGACCTTGCCGTCGCGCACGTCGAGGGCGGCCGCGACGGACACGAGCGCGAACTCGTACGACTGCCGGTCGCGGAACTTGAGGTACAGCGAGCGCCGCCCGAGCTCGTGCTCCGGGACGTCGATCCCGACGATCAGCTCGCCGTGCTCGAGCGGGTGCTCCCGCTGCGGCGTGTCGCCGGGCAGCAGGAAGAAGTCGTCGATCGGCATCTCGTTCGGGCCGCTCGGCCCGACGGTCCTCACCACGGCGTCGAACGCGACGAGGGCGACCGCGACGTCCGAGGGGTGCGTCGCGATGCAGTGCTCGCTCGTGCCGAGGATCGCGTGACCGCGGTTGAGTCCGTCGAGCGCCGAGCAGCCGGTTCCCGGCTCGCGCTTGTTGCACGGCGAGACGCCGTCGCGGAGGTACGGGCAGCGCACGCGCTGACGCAGGTTGCCGCCCATCGAGGCCATGTTGCGGAGCTGCTCGGAGGCGCCGAGCAGCAGCGCCTGCGAGATGGCGGGGAACCGCTCGACGACCGCCGGCGTGCGCGCCACGTCGGTCATCCGCGCCAGCGCGCCGATCCGCAGGCCGCCGTCGCTGGGCGCCTCGACGGTGACGAGCGGCAGGTCGTTGATGTCGACCAGCCGGTCGGGGCGCTCCACGCCGGCCCGGATGAGGTCCACCTCGGTCGTGCCGCCGGCCAGGAAGGCGCTCCCGGGGTCGCCGCCGACGAGCGCGACGGCCGCCTCGACGTCGTCCGCGCGCGCGTAGCTAAGCGGCCGCATCGCGGACGTCCTTGATCGCCGCCCTGATGTTCGGGTAGGCGGCGCAGCGGCAGATGTTGCCGCTCATGTGCTCGGCGATCTCGGCATCGGTGGCCGCGTTGCCCTCGTCGATGAGCGCGATCGCGGACATGATCTGCCCGGAGGTGCAGAACCCGCACTGGAAGGCGTCGTGCTCGATGAACGCGCGCTGCATCGGGTGCAGCTCGCCGTCCGGGGCTGCGACACCCTCGATCGTCGTGATCTCGCGGCCTTCACAGGTGACCGCGAGGGTGAGGCAGGCGAGCACGCGCCGGCCGTCGACCCAGACCGTGCACGCGCCGCAAGTGCCCTGGTCGCAGCCCTTCTTCGAGCCGGTGAGTTGCAGGTGCTCGCGCAGCGCATCCAGCAGGCTCACGCGCGGCTCGATCTCCACGACGTGCTGTGCGCGGTTCACCTGGAGGGTGACCGGCATCGCGTCCGGCCCGCGCCCGTGCCGGCCGACATCGCCGCCGTCGACGGAGACAGAGAGCTCGAGGTCCATGACCGCAGTCTTCGCCAGGCCCGTGCCGTGACCAATCGCGAATCCCTATCAGTCGTTCGGATGTCCTACCGACTCACGACGGAGCGACCCTTGTTTCGCCGAGCGCTCGAGGGTCTTGCGGTAGCCTGGGTGGGTCGCGCACATGTGACGGCGCCCGCCAGGCTCATCCGCTCTCCTGACGAGTGATCGCTCCAAAGAGCGAGGAGAGAGTGAGGCGAGCATGGGAGCGCAGCAGAGCCTGAGCACAGCTGCTCCCGATACGGGCGACGTCGAGCCGGTCGCACACGAGCTGCGGGATCGGATCATCACGGGTCTGGTCACGGTCGTGCCGATGCTGGCGCTTGCCGTGGCGGCTTGGCACGCGTGGAACGGGCTGCTCCGCCCGGGCGACCTGGTCGTCTTCGCGGTCCTGTACGTGCTGACCGGCCTGGGCGTCACCGTCGGGTTCCACCGGCATCTGACGCACCGGAGCTTCAAGGCGCGGCCGGCGGTCCGGGCCGTCCTGGCCGGCCTGGGATCGGCGGCGATCGAGGGGCCGGTGATCTCGTGGGTGGCCGATCACCGCAAGCACCACGCGTTCTCGGACCAGCCGGGCGATCCTCACAGCCCGCACGTCGATCATGGAGTCGGTTGGCTAGGGGCGCTGCGCGGCCTGCTGCATGCGCACGTGGGCTGGCTGTTCAAGCACGACCAGCGCGGCGCGCGGGCGCGCTACGCGCCCGACCTGGTCGCCGACCCGGTGATTCGCTTCGTGGACCGGACGTTCGTCTTCTGGGCGCTCGGCGGCTTCGCGCTCGCGTTCGCGCTGGGCGCGGCGATCGGCGGCAGCGTTGCGGCGGGGCTGACCGGTCTGCTGTGGGGCGGCGCGGTGCGAGTGTTCGTGTTGCATCACCTCACCTACAG
>JBKOYW010000056.1:0-14872 GCA_046744275.1 Actinomycetota bacterium | reverse complement strand
CCGGGAAGCAGGAAGCCGACCAAGAGCCCGGACTCGACGAACACGAAGCCGAAGACGATGAGGTAGACGACACCGGCGGCCAGACCCGACAAGTCCGGTGTGAGGTCCACGCCGCAACCCTAGGGTGGTGCGACGTGGACGAGGTGGGCGTTGGTCCGTGGCCTGGCCCGTGGCCAGATGACCCGCGACTCGACCCGGAGCTGTTGCGCCACGGCGACCGCCGGAACGTGGTCGACCGCTACCGCTACTGGCGCCGCGACGCGATCGTCGCGGACCTCGACGCGCGGCGCCACCCGTTCCATGTCGCGATCGAGAACTGGGCGCACGACCTGAACATCGGGACCGTCGTGCGCAACGCCAACGCGTTCCTCGCCGCCGAGGTCCACATCGTCGGACGCCGCCGCTGGAACCGCCGCGGCGCTATGGTGACGGACCGCTACCAGCACGTCCGCCACCACGCCACGCTGCACGCGTTCGCGCAGTGGGCGGGCGAGCGCGAGCTGCCGGTGATCGGGATCGACAACCTGCCGGGCGCCGAGCCGATCGACACGTACGAGCTGCCCGAGCGCTGCGCGCTGCTGTTCGGCCAGGAGGGACCGGGACTATCGGCCGAGGCGCGCGAGCTGACGACCGCCGTGCTGGCGATCCGCCAGTTCGGCTCGACCCGCTCGATCAACGCCGCGGCCGCGTCCGCCGTGGCGATGCACGAGTGGATCAGGCGCCACGCGGAGCGACCAGCAGCGCCTGCGCGCCCTGCGCCACCACGCCGTCATCGTCGCTGAGCACCGACCGCGCGAGGCCCGCGCCGCCAGCGGCGATCGACGTGTCGGCGTCGAGGCAGATCCACTCGCCGCGTGGGGGGCGGCGGAAGTGGACGGTCAGCTCGGTGTTGATGAACAGCCACCGGTCGAACGGGAGCACGGCGGAGACGCCGTTGCCCGAGTCGGCGACGGCGAGCACGCGCTGGACGCCGGTCGGCTCCTCGCCGGCCACGAGCGGCACCCGCATCCGCGTCCACACGGTGGCCGGGCGCTGCTGCCACCACCCTCCGGCCGCGAACCGCAGCTCGACCGCGTGGCCGTAGCCGAACTCCTGCATCTCGGGCGGGAGCGGCGTCTCCTCGGCGGGGCGCGGCGAGAGCGGGGCATCGCGGTCGACATCGGGCGCCGTGGTCGCCTTCACGCGCCACGCGCGGACCGTCATCACCGGCTCGGACTCGACCGTCAGCTCGCCCTCGAGCAGCTCCACCGAGCGGCCGGGGCGTACGACGCGCGCGCTCACCTCGACGTCGGCGACCGGGACCGCGCGCAGGATCTCGAACGTCAGTCGCGCGAGCACGAAGCCCTCGCGCGGCTCGCACCGCTCGATCGCGCGACCGAGCAGCGCCGCCGGCGGGCCCGCGTGCTGGAACGCCGGGTCCCACGGGCCGCGCGTGTGCGGCATCGAGCGGAAGCGGCCATCGCCGAGCGGCTCGTAGAAGCTCACGCCACGGCGCCCGCGTCTCGCAGTTCCGCGATCTCCTCGGCGCCGTAGCCGGCCTCGGCGAGCACTGCGTCGGTGTCGGAGCCGAGCGCGGGGCCGCCCGCGCGCGCCGGGTCCGCGGGCGTGCGCGAGAGCTTGACCGGCGTGCCGAGCAGCCGTACGGGGCCGGCACCCGGCTGGTCGACCTCCACCACCATCTCGCGCGCGCGCACGAGCTCGGACTCGAGCGCCTCGCGCACTCCGAGCACCGGCTCCAGGCAGCAGTCGTGCTCGTCGTTGAACGCCTCCCACTCCGCGCGGGTGCGCTGCGCGAAGATCGCCTCGACCTCGCGGTGGGTGTCGGATCCGACGGCGTCGAACTGCCGGTCGGCGAGGTCCTCGCGGCCGACGCCCGCGCACCAGGCCTGCCAGAACTTCGGCTCGAGCGCGCCGAACGCGACCCAGCCGTCCGCGCAGCGGTAGGGCCGGTAGCAGATCAGCCCACCCGCGAGCTGGTCCTCACCGCGTCCCGGGTGCTCGCCGCCGGCGAGGTGGTTCGCTGCCACCATCGCGAGCCACGAGAGCGCCCCGTCGGTCATCGAGACGTCGACAAGCTGTCCCTCGCCCGAGCGGTCGCGCTCCCGCAGTGCCGCGAGGATCCCGAAGGCCGCCATCAGCGCCCCGCCGCCGAGGTCCGCGATCTGGCCGGCCGACTGCACCGGCGGCCCGTCGGGGTCGCCGGTGAGGTCGAGCAATCCGTTGCGCGCGAGGTAGTTCGTGTCGTGGCCGGCGCGCGCGGCGAACGGCCCGTCCTGCCCGTAGCCGGTGATCGCGCAGTACACGAGCCGCGGGTTCTCCTCGCGCAGCCGCTCGTAGCCGACGCCGAGGCGGTCCATCACGCCCGGGCGGAACGACTCGAGCAGCACGTCGGCGCCACGGGCGAGGGCGAGCAGCGCGTCGCGCCCGCCGGGCGTCTTGAGGTCGAGCCGGATCGAGCGCTTGCCGCGATTGAGCGCGAGGAACGCGGCGCCGCCTGCGGTGGCGTCGGCGCCGGGGTAACGCGGCTCCGACCAGCGCACGTAGTCGCCCGCCTTCGTGTCCTCGACCTTGATGACGTCGGCGCCGAAGTCGGCGAGCAGCAGCGAGCAGAAGCCGCCGGGGAGCAGGCGCGAGAGGTCGAGGACGCGCAGCCCGTCGAGCGCGCTCACGCGGCGGCCCGCTTCGGCGTGCCCAGCAGCTCGCGCGTCTCGGCCACGGTTGCCACCCGTCGCCCGGCGTCCTCCGCCATGGCCCGTGCCTTCGCCACGAGGTCGCCGTTCGAGCGCGCCATCTCGCCGTCGGGCAGGTAGAAGTTGTCCTCCAGCCCCACGCGGACGTTGCCGCCGAGGGCGAGTGCGGCCGCGACGAGCATCCACTGCTCGCGGCTGATGCCGATCACACCCCACTGGTGGGGCACCGGCGGGACCTGCTCGGCCATGTGCGCCAGGTTGCGCGCGGTCGGCCGGATGCCGCCGGTCACGCCCATCACGCACGAGACCTGCAGCGGCGGCTTCAGCACGCCCATGTCGAGCAGCGGGTCGAGGTTGGCGAGGTGGCCGGAATCGAAGCACTCGTGCTCGGGCCGGATCCCGGACTCGTTCATCGCCTCAAGCAGCGCGATGATCGTGTCGAACGAGTTCTCGAACACGGCCTTGAACACGAAGTCCTTGCGGCGGCGCGAGTACTTCGCGTAGTTCATCGAGCCCATATTCAGCGCGCCGACGTCGGGCCGCAGCTCGCGGAGGTAGGCGATCCGCTTCTCGACCGGCACGCCGATCGCCCCGGTCGAGTAGTTGATGACCACGTCGCCGACCTCGGCCAGGATCGCCTCGGTGATCGCCCGGAAGTCCTCGACCTCGTGGCTCGGCGTCCCGTCCGGGCGGCGCGCGTGGATGTGGATCATCGAGCCGCCCTCGTCGACGATCCGGCGCGCCTCGGCGGCGTACTCGTCGGGCGTGTAGGGGATCGCCGGGCACTGGTCGCGGTTCGCGACCGCGCCGGAGATCGCGCAGGTGAGAACGACGGGTTCCATGGTGGGTAGGCTCAGATCATGATCGGCGCCATCATCCTCGGCATCGTGGCAGGCTTCCTCGGGCGCCTGCTCATGCCGGGCAAGGACCCGATGGGGTTCTTCGCCACCATCCTGCTGGGCCTCGCCGGCTCGGTCGTCGGCTTCCTGATCTTCACGGAGCTGCTCGGCATCGGCGACAACGACGTGTTCGACCTCGGCGGCCTGATCGGCGCCATCATCGGCGTGATGATCCTGCTCGGGATCTACCGCGTGGTCGTTCGCCGCAACGAGGCCCCGCCGACGGCACAAACCTGATCCTGAACAGGCTCACCTGCGCGAGACGATCAGCTTCAGCTTCGCCGCCGGACCGGACTCGCGCTCGAGCCGCTCGACGGTCGTGACGGCCACCGCCGGCGGCACGGCGCCCGCCTCCAGGAGCGCGCGGATCACGGCCACCGTGCCCCCACCGGCAGCGGGGAACGTCGGCGTGTCGGCCTTGCGCCCATCGATGCCGGCGAGGTGCCGGTACGGCCGCCCCGCGGGGTTGGGCTCCGGGGACTCGATCACGCGGTCCGCGAGCTCGTAGCGGAGTAGGGCGAGGCGTCGACCGCATGCGCGAGCAGCTCGCCCAGCCGTTCCTGCTGGTAGGCGAGCAGCCGGTCGCGCGACCAGGCCTCGCGCTGCAGCATCTCGGCCGCGAGGATGCGCAGCCGGTCGACCCGGCTCACGGAGGTGGCCGTCATGTCGTCCTCCTCTCGGTGAACGCCTGCGTCATCGCCCAGGCGTACTCCGTGTAGATCTCCTCGAGCCCGGCATCCGGCCCGAGCTGTCGCTCGAGCCCGAGCCCGCGCGCCAACGCGGTGACGGCACGCAGGATCTCGCCGGCCGGCCGCAGCATCATGATGCCCTCGCGCGCGGCGATCTCCCCGAGCGTCTCGCCCAGGACGTCGAGCTGGCGCTCGTTGCGCTCGAGCACGGCCGCACGGAGCTCGTCGCGGCGAGCGGCGTGCATCCAGAACTCCATCAGCAGCGGTGTCCAACCCGGCTCGCGGCGCCCGGCGGCTACCGCCGCGCGGCCCAGCTCGCGGCAGGCCGCCTCGAACTCCGGCGCCGAGGTCGCGGCTTCGAGGTACTTCCGAATGCGGCGCTCGATGTGGTCGTCGAGCACGGCCAGGAACAGCGCGTCTTTACCGCCGAAGCGCGAATACACCGCGCCCGTGGTGAACCCCGCTTCGAGGCTGATGTCCTCCAGCGAGGCGCCGTGGAAGCCGCGCTCCAGGAATACCCGGCGCGCGGCCTCGACCAGCTCGGCGCGGGTCTGCTCGGAGCGCGCCTGTCGCGTCATGCGGACCGCCATGACGCGACTCCAATAGCGCCGTTATCAGAATGTCAAGGTTACTGGCGCCGCGCCGCCGCAACCCCCAGGGCGGCTAGGCGTCGCCGTCCTCCTTGGCCTTCTGGGAGACGCACTTGCCGAACGCGTTGCTCTTGTTGGCGTTCGTGCCGTACTTCTCCTCGAACGCCTTGCGGCTCTCCTGGGTGTCCCCGCGTTCGGCGTCGCACTCCTCGGCGGCGTTCTTGCGGGCCGCCGCGTCCTCGGCGTCCTCAGCGTCCTCCTCGGCCCGCTGGGCCTTGGCCTTCTGCGAGACGCACTTGCCGAACGCGTTGCTCTTGTTGGCGTTGGTGCCGTACTTCTGCCGGAAGGCCTCGCGGCTCTCGGCGGTGTCGCCGCGCTCCTCGCGACACTCGCGCGACGCGTTCGTCTTCGCCTCCTTGCGCTCGGCCTTCGCCTCGCGCGCCTTCTGCGACACGCAGTCGCCGAAGTTGCGGTACTTGGCCTTGAAGGCCTCACGCGTCGCGTCGGTGGTGCCGCGCTCGGCGCGGCATTCCTTCTGGGCTTCGCGCTTGTCGGCGTTGCTCGGCTTGGCGATGGCGGTGCCTGCGGGCGTCGCCAGGACGGCGAGGGCGCCGGCGATGATCAGCAGTCGTCTCACTGTTTCCTCCAAAAGGGACCGTTTCTTGTTGAACGGCCTCGCCGGCGAAAGGTTGGGGGGTCAGCCCAACCTCGCGGTCGTTTTCGCGTTCTGCCTTCTGGAGGGCGGCAGGCCCCAGGGCCGACGCACAACAGTTCCCAGACGGGGAGAGACGGGTGATTCGACGCTTCACGGCGCCCGCGGCAGTGGCCGCGACCGGCGCTTTCATGCTCGCGGCCGGTACGGCGGGGGCGCATCCGATGGACACGAGCATCGCCGACGACAGCTGGATCAACTCCGGCCTGGGCGTGCACTGGAACTCCCACGGCGCGGCAGGAGCCGTGCCGGGGCGGAGCACCGTGCCGCCGCGCGAGGAGGGACTCGACCTGGTCGGCCGGTTCGACCTCGGTGGCAAGCTCGGCGGGGAGGGCCGTGTGGCCGACGTCTCGGCCAAGGGGAACTACGCCTACTTGACGATGTTCTACGAGCCGACGTGCGGTCGCGGCGGCGTGCAGGTCGTCGACATCAGCAACCCGGCGAGCCCGACGGCGGCGGCCTACATCCCGAGCCACGTCGACACCTACTCCGGCGAGGGCTCGCAGGTCGTCAGCCTCAACACGCCCTCGTTCAAGGGCGACCTGCTCGTCTACCAGAACGAGTGGTGCCCGGGCACGACGAACGGTGTCGGCGGCATCAGCCTCGTCGACGTGACCAACCCGCGCCAGCCCAAGAAGCTCGTCGAGGGCGCCGGCGACTTCACCAAGAGGGACGGGACACAGAGCGGAGGCGTGCCGCAGACGAAGGCCAACCAGACCCACTCGGCGTTCGCCTGGGAGCAGCGTGACGCGGCCGGCCGCAAGACCGGCAAGGTCTACGTCGTCCTCGTGGACGACCTCGAGGAGCCCGACGTCGACGTGCTCGACATCACGAACCCGAGCAAGCCCGTGATCGTCTCCGAGACCAACCTCGACCAGTTCGCGCAGACCGGTCCCGGCCGGCCGCACGGCGACGCCGTCTTCAGCCACGACATGGTCGTCAAGCACATCGAGGGCCGCGACGTGATGCTGATGTCCTACTGGGACGGCGGCTACGTCACGCTCGACGTGAGCGACCCGGCCAAGCCGAAGCCGCTGTCCGACACCGACTTCGCGGCGGCGGACCCGGCGCGGACGCCGTTCGGCCAGACGATCACGCCCGAGGGCAACGCCCACGAGGCGGAGTTCACGAACGACAACCGCTTCTTCTTCGCGACCGACGAGGACTTCAACCCCTACCGCGTCCAGGCCACGTTCAAGGGCGGCCCGGCTGCGGGCAGCACGTTCACCGCGATCCAAGGCTCGGCCACCAAGGTGGTCAACAAGGACGACCCGCTCGCGGGCGACACGCGGTTCCTCGGGCTGGGCTGCGACCCCGTGGCGCCGGCGGGCGGTGACCTCATCGCGGTCGTCGAGCGCGGCGTGTGCGACTTCCAGGTCAAGCTCGACAACATCGTGGCCGCCGGCTACAAGGGCCTGATCGTTTTCAACCGCACGGGCCTGGACGGCTGCGAGACCCTCGTGTCGATGCTCGCGGCGTCGGACACGACGCCCGCGGTCTTCGTCTCGCGCACGGACGGCTTCCGGCTCCTCGGCGTCGAGCCCGGCGCCGACTACACATGCGAGGAGGACGCCGACGGCGGCGGGACGCCGACCCCGGCCGGACCGTCGGTGCCGGTCGACATCTCCGCCGTGTTCGACGGCTGGGGCTACACGCACATGTACAAGACCGACCTGACCTCGGGCGCCAAGATGAAGGAGGTCGACTTCTACGCGCCTCCCGAGGGCCAGACCGAGTCCTACGCCGAGAACTTCGGTGACATGACGGTCCACGAGGTCGCGACCGACCCCGACTCCAGGCTCGTCTACGTCTCGCACTACGCGCTCGGAATGCGCGTGCTGCGCTACGACAACTCGGGCCTCGAGGAGGTCGGCGCGTTCGTCGAACCGGGCGGGTCGAACTACTGGGGCGTCGAGGTCCACCGACTCGGCAACAAGAAGTACATCCTGGGCTCCGACCGCGACCGCGGGCTCCGGATCTTCACGTACAACCCCTGACGAGTACCGGCGCGCGATGGGCTCCCCCGGGGAGCCCATCGCGTCAGACCGGCATGACGCCGTGGCGCTTCCACGGCCGCTCGATCCGCTTGCCCTCGGCCATCTCGAGCGCCCGGATGATCGTCGGCCGGGTCTCGCGTGGATCGATCACGTCGTCGACCATGTCGTTCCGCGCCGCGATGTAGACGTCGATGATCTGCTTGTAGGCGGCGATCAGCTCCGCCTTCTTGGCGGCCGGGTCCTCGGCCTCCTCGACCTGCTTGCGGAAGACGATCTCGACCGCGCCCTCGGCGCCCATCACCGAGATCTCGGCGCTCGGCCAGGCGACGATCAGGTCGGGCTCGTACGCGCGGCCGTTCATCACGTAGTAGCCGGCGCCATAGGCCTTGCGCAGGATCACCGTGACCTTCGGCACGGTGGCGGACGCGACGGCGTGCAGCATCTTCGCGCCGTGGCGGATGATCCCGGCCGCCTCGACCTTCGTGCCGACCATGAAGCCCGGCACGTCCATCAGGAACACCAGGGGAATCCCGAACGCGTTGCAGAGGTTCACGAAGCGGGCGGCCTTGTCGGCGGAGTCGTTGTCGAGGATGCCGCCGAGCTGGCGCGGCTGGCTGGCGACGATGCCGACCGGCCGCCCGCCCATCCGTGCGAGGCAGGTGATGATCGTGCGCGCCCAGGCGCCCTTCACGTCCAGCCACTCGCCCTCGTCGACGATCCGCCGGATGACGTCGTACATGTCGTACGGCTTGCGGTTGGACTCCGGCAGCACGTCGAGCAGCTCGTCGTCCATCCGGTCGACCGGGTCGTCGGTGGCGCGCACCGGCGGGCGCTCCTCGCAGTGCGAGGGGAAGAAGGAGAGGTACTGCTTGATGCGGGCGATGCACTCCTCGTCGTCGGCCACCTCGAGGTCGCCGACGCCGGACTTGCGGCAGTGCACGCGCGAGCCACCGAGCTCCTCCTGCGTGACGTCCTCGCCGATCGCGGCGCGCACGAGGTGCGGGCCGGCGAGCGCCATCGAGCCGCGGCCCTTGACCATCGGCACGAAGTCGGCCAGCCCCGGGATGTACGCCGTGCCGGCGGCGCACGGGCCCATGAGCGCGGCGACCTGCGGGATCACGCCGCTCGCCACGACCTCCTCGCGGAACAGGTGGCCGGAGCCGGCGAACAGCGAGCCGACCGCCTCCTGGATCCGCGCGCCGGCCGAGTCGAGCAGCCACACGAACGGGATCCGCTTGGTGAGCGCGAGGTCCCGCAGCCGTGCGACCTTCATCTCGCCGGTCATTCCCATCGAGCCGGCCATCACCGTGAAGTCGTAGGCGCACACCGCGACCAGCCGCCCATCGACCTTGCCGTAGCCGGTGATCACGCCGTCGGCCGGCGCCTCCTTGTCCTCCAGCCCGCGGACCGAGTAGTGGATGCCGGCCTGGATGCCCATCTCGGTGAACGTGCCGGGGTCGAGAAGGAGGTCGAGCCGCTCGCGCGCGGTCAGCTTGCCCTGCTCGTGCTGGCGCGCGATCCGCTCCTCACCGCCGCCCAGCTTCGCCTTGGCGCGGCGCTCGTGCAGGTCCTCGACGAGGGGGCGGAGCATCGGGGCGGCAACATACCGGCCGTGCCGCGCTTCCGAGCCATCGTCTTCGATTTGCTCACCGCGCTGCTCGACTCGTGGACGCTTTGGGGCGACGTGGCCGGAGACGACGAGCTCGGCGCGCGCCGGCGGCAGAAGAGTCTGGAGTTGATCTACGCCAGCGGCGCGTACCGGCCGTACCGCGAGATAGTCTCCGAGGCAGCGGGCGACGAGGACTTCGCGGACGAGCTGCTCAGGCGCTGGGACGAGCTCGAGCCGTGGCCGGAGGCGCCCGCCGTGCTGCGCGACCTGGCGGCCGACCACCGCATCGCGCTCGTCACCAACACCTCGGAAGACCTCGCGCGGCGAGCGGCGGCGAGGCTCGGGGTGGAGGTCGACCTGCTGGTCTCCGCCGAGCGCGTGGGGTTCTACAAGCCGCGTCCGGAGCCGTATCGAGCCGGCATGCAGGCGGGGAGGCCGGCGCTGTTCGTGGCCGGCTCAGCGGGCGACGTGCCCGGCGCGAGCGCGGTCGGCATGCCGGTGGTCTGGCACAACCGCGTCGGCGCCCCCGCGGTCGAGGGCCCAGAGCCGCTCGCCGTCATCGAGACGCTGGATCCGCTGCCGGCACTCGTGCGCTGAGCGCCCGGCCCGCGGCGAGCACGTGGGCGTCCTCGCCCGGCCGGCCGATCAGCTGGACCGACGCGGGCAGCCCGTCCTCGGCGGCGCCGCACGGCAGCGCGAGCGCCGGGGCGCCGACGACGTTCCACGGCAGCGTCAGTTCGATCAGGCGCTCGCGGAGCGCGAGGTCGCCGAGCCCGACGGGCGGCGCGACCATCGGCATCGTCGGCATGACCAGGAGGTCGAGCTGCTCGAACAGCGCCGCGATCCGCTCGCGGTAGCGCTCGCGCTCGGCGGCGGCCGCCGACGCCTCGCCGTCGGTGACCGCTCGCGCGCGCTCCATCTTGACCACGATGCCCGGGTCGTAGTGGTCGCGGTTCGAGGGGTAGAGGTCGGCATGGACCTCCGCGATCTCGCGCGCGAACGCCGGGTAGACCCCGTCCGGCCACGGAACCTCGACGGGCTCGAAGCCGGCGGAGACGGCCTCCACCCGCGCGCGCACGAGCGGCTCGGCCCGCTCGGTCCAGGCGACCCCCACCCGCACATCGTCGAGCGAGACCTCGACGCGGTCGAAGCCGGGCACCAGCGCCTCCATCATCCGCTCGCAGCCGGCCACGTCGCGCGCCATCGGGCCGGCGTGGTCGAACGTCGGCGTCAGCGGGAAGCAGCCGTCCAGGGGCACGAGGCCGAACGTGGGCTTGAAGCCGGTCACGCCGCAGCACGCGGCCGGGATGCGGATCGAGCCGCCGGAGTCGGTGCCGAGCGCGTACTCCACGACCCCGGCGGCGAGCGCCGCGGCGGAGCCGCCGCTCGAGCCGCCGGCCACGCGGCCGGGCGCGATCGGGTTCGGCACGGTCCCGAAGGTCACGTTCTCGGACGTGATCCCCCACGCGAACTCGTGCAGGTTCGCCTTGCCCGCCATCTCGTAGCCGGCGGCCTCGAGCCGCGCAACCGCCTCCGCGGTCACCGAGGGCACGTGGTCGGCGAAGATCGGCGAGCCGTAGGTCGTCCGCACGCCGGCGGTGTCGAACAGGTCCTTGACCGCGAGCGAGCCCGGCCCGAGCTCCGTGATGAAGATCGTCACCGGGTCACCGGCTCGAGGATCCCGGCCACGAGGTCGATGTGCTCGGGGTACTCGAAGGCGGTCACCTCGAGGCCGACGAGGCGCCCGCCGGCGACGAGCGCCGTCAGCACGTCCTGCACCTCGCCCGCCTGTAGCCCGCCCGGCACCGGGAACTGCACGGGCATCACGTCGGGATCCAGCGCGTCGACGTCGAGGTGCACGTAGACCGGCCCGTCCTCCGGCACGCCGCCGCCGACGCCCGCCGCCTCCACCTCGACACGCTCGCCGGGATCGAGGTCACGGACGCCGAGGAACGCCACCGACGCGGGGTCGATCGTGTCCGGCCAGCCGGCGTCCCAGCGCCCGCAGGCGGCGGCAAGGCACATGCCGCCGAGGAAGCCGCTCGGCGTCGTCGCAGGCGTGTTGAAGTCACCGTGCGCATCGATCCACAGGAAGCGGACGCCGGGGACGCGGCGCGCCACGGTCGGCAGCGTGGCGATGCAGATCGAGCAGTCGGAGGCGGTCAGCAGCGGCAGCTCGCCCTGGTCGAGCGCGGCCGACACCTCGGCCGCCGCCAGCTCCAGCACCGGTCGGGCCTCCGGCAAGTCCTCGGACCAGTCGCGCGGTCGGCCCGGCGACGGCTCGCCCAGCACGCGCCCGCCGAGGCGCTCGGCAAGCGCCTGCGCCCCCGCCCCCGCGCCGTCGGTGCGGTCCGACGTGCGCGCCCGCAGGCACGTGACCCTCACCTCCCGGTCCACACCGGATCCCGCTTCTCGAAAAACGCCATGACGCCCTCCTGGATGTCCTCGGTCGAGAACGCGATCGTCAGTTGCGCGTGCAGGAACTCGAGCGCGTCGGCGAGCGCCATGTCCTGCTGCCGGAACAGCGCGTCCTTCCCGAGGCGCATCATCACCGGCGACTTGGCGGCAAGCTTGTCCGCCCACTCGGCCACGGCGGCGTCGAACGCGTCGGCCGCGACGACGCGGTTGACGAACCCGAGCCGCTCCGCCTCCTGCGCGGAGATCTGCTCGCCGAGCAGCAGCATCTCGGTCGCCTTCTTGCGCGGCACGTTGCGGTAGATCAGCGCCATGATGATGAACGGGAACACCCCGACGTTGATCTCGGGCGTGCCGAAGCGGACGCCGTCGCGCGCCACGATCAGATCGCAGGCGAGCGCGAGCCCGAGGGCGCCCGCCAGCACGTGGCCGTTCGCCGCGCAGATCGTCGGCTTGCCGAGCTCGCCGATCAGCCGGAACAGCCGCGGGAAGCGGTCGGTGCCGAAGTGCTTGAGCACGAGCGGCTCCTGGGCCGCGAAGCCGGCGAGGTTGCCGCCGCTGGAGAACACCTTCTCGTGGGTGGAGGTCAGGACCACGCAGCGCACCGCGTCGTCGCCGCGGGCGGACTCGAAGGCGCCGATGAGGTCGTCGAGCACCCCGTCGGAGAGCGCGTTGCGCGTATCCGGGTGGTCGAGCGCGATCGTCGCGACCCCGCGGTCGGACACCTCGTAGCGAACCGTGTCCCCCATCGCGCCGCACCCTACAGCGCTTCCGATCGCTCGACTCCTCCACGCCTTGTGCAGGCACCGGGAAACTCCCTTGAATTCAGACAGTCGTGTCTGCTTTAATAACTCGGACACTACTGTCTGATTTCTCTGAGGCTCCTCATGCATGGTCATCCCCGCACCTCAAGCACGCACGGCGTTCGCAGCCGCGCGAGCTCGTTGCTCCTCCTGCTGCTGTCCGTCGCTCAGCTCATGGTCATCCTCGACATCTCCGCCGTGAACGTCGCGCTGCCCGATCTCGCTCGAGACCTCGGCATCGGCCGCGCCGACATCGGCTGGACGATCACGAGCTACTCGCTCATCTTCGGCAGCCTGCT
The DNA here is from genome assembly GCA_046744275.1 of Actinomycetota bacterium. Lineage (GTDB taxonomy): Bacteria > Actinomycetota > Thermoleophilia > Solirubrobacterales > Solirubrobacteraceae > DASSUW01. The sequence continues at coordinate 2,169 of JBKOYW010000056.1, read as the reverse complement.
CCTCCTCGGCGGCCGCGCCGCCGACCTGCTCGGCCGGCGCCGCGTCTTCATGGCCGGCCTGGGCGTGTTCACGATGTCGTCCCTCGCCACGGCGTTGGCGGGAGACGCCACGACGCTGTTCGCCGCCCGCGCCGGCCAGGGCCTGGGCGCCGCGATGCTGTCCCCCGCCGCGCTGTCGATCATCACGACCAGCTTCCACGGGCCTGACCGTGCCCGGGCGCTCGGCGTCTGGGGCGCGGTCGGCGGCGCGGGCGCCGCCATCGGCGTCCTGCTGGGCGGCGTGCTGACCGAGCTCGTCGACTGGCGGGCGATCTTCCTCATCAACCTGCCGGTCGGCGTGCTGCTCGCCGCTGGTGCGATGCACCTCCAGCCCGCCCACGCCCACCGGCCTCGCTGGAGCGGTCTCGATCTGCGGGGCGCGCTGCTGGCGACGGCCGGCCTCGGCGGTCTCGTGTACGCGCTCTCGCAGGCCGAGGAGGCCGGCTGGACATCGATGCGCACGCTCGGCATCGGCGCCACGGCACTCGTCGTGCTCGCCGCCTTCGCCGCGCTCGAGCTGCGCACGGCCCAGCCCCTGCTCCGCGTCCAGCGACTCGCTGATCGCGCCGTCGGCGGTGGCTTCCTGATGATGCTCACGGCGTCGGCGGTCATGTTCGGCTCGTTCCTGCTCTCCTCGCTCTACCTCCAGAACGTCCTGGGAACGGGCGCGCTCGAGACCGGGCTGGCGTTCCTGCCGTTCGCCGCCGTGATCGGCGCCGGCGTGCACGTCGCCGGCCAGGTCATCACGCGCGTCGGTGTGCGCGTCCCGCTCGCCGCGGGGTTCGCGATCGCCGCGGGCGGACTGCTGCTGCTGTCGCGAGTCGACGCGACCGGCAGCTACGTCGGCGACGTCCTGCCGGGCATGCTGATCGTGGGCGTCGGCCTCGGCATGATCCTCGTGTCGGTGTCCGTCGCGGTGCTCACGGGTGCGGCCGACGAGGAGAGCGGGATGCTCTCGGGCCTGAACACCACAGGCCACGAGGTCGGCGGCTCGCTCGGCATCGCGATCCTCGCCACGATCGCCACCGGCGCCGCCGGCGTGACGGGCCCCGGGCTGGCGACCGGGATCGGCGACGCGTTCCTCGTCGCCGCCGGCATCGCCGCGGCCGCAAGCGTCGTCGCCCTTGTCATCCTGCCGTCGGCGCGCAGCTTCCTGCCCAAGCTCGCGCTCACCCCCCGAATCGCCGTCCACTGAGCATGCCGACCAAGCGTCCCGCTTCAGCCCTCGAGCAGCCACGCCGCCGCGCGGACGCCGAGCGCAACGTGGCGCGGATCATGGACGCCGCGGTCGACGCTCTGGCGAGCGATCCCGAAGCCAGCATGGCCGAGATCGCTCGCCAGGCGGGCGTCGTCCGCGCGACCGTCTACGTCCACTTCCCAACCCGGGAAGCGCTCATCGAGGCGGTGACCGAGCGCGCCATCGCGGAGGCCACCGCGGCCATCGAGGCCGCCGACCCGCAGCGCGGCGACGCGGCCGAGGCGCTGCGCCGCGTCGTTACCTCGGCGTGGCGCACGCTCGGGCGCTACCACGCGCTCGTCGCCATCAACACCCAGCTGCCACAGCCCGCGCTCCGAGCCAGGCACCACGCCGTCCTCGCGACGCTCGAGCCGCTGATCGAACGCGGCCAGCGCGAAGGCGCCTTCCGTCCCGATGTCCCGGCCTCCTGGCATCTGTCGATGCTGCTCGTCCTGATCCACGCCGCCAGCGCCGAGCTCCGATCCGGGCGAATCCACAAAGACCGCGCCGAGGAAGCGCTGCTCGCGACGATCCTCGGAGCGGTGAGTCGCTGAGGCGGCCGCGCACTGCCTGTCCTGCGCCGACGGCAGGAGCCTGACCTCGCGCGATGGATCGCTTGACCTGCGGCGCCGTGCGAATAAGATTTGTCCTGGCTCTCGACAAAAGTCGGGTAGGGGCGGCGGGAAGTGCGGGGAGTATTCGTCGTCGTACCAGCGGAACTAGCTATGCGGGCAACGATTCCGCGAAGGCCCGTCCGTTTCCGCGAGCCGACCGACAATCCGAGGCGCGCCGCCGACCCGAAGACGCGGTGCCGCGAGCGCGGTGACGGCGGCGCCAAAGCGACCAACGGGAGGACGTCGCATGAAGGCTTACAGGCGGACGAGACCTACGAG
>JBKOYW010000539.1:0-5394 GCA_046744275.1 Actinomycetota bacterium | reverse complement strand
GTCGAAGGCCGCGCGCTGGCGGCGTCCGGCGACCGTGCCGCCGCGAGGGCCGCACTCGCGGAGGCGGAGGCGGCGTTCGACGGCTTCGGCGCGCGGCGCCGGCGCGACGAGGCCGTGCGCGAGCTTCGCAGGCTCGGCCATCGCGTCGTCCGGGCGGCACGCGCCGGAACCGACGGTCCGCTCGGCGCGCTCACCGCGCGCGAGCGCGAGATCGCGCTGCTCGTGGCGGACGGGCGGACGAACCGCGAGGTCGCCGAGCAGCTCGTGCTGAGCGCCAAGACGATCGAGGCGCATCTACGCAACATCTACGCCAAGCTCGGGGTCCGCTCGCGCGTCGAGCTGGCGCGCGAGGCCGAGCGGGCGCAGGGTCCCGGTTAGGTGATCACCATGATGCGGGGACGGCTGGGTGCCCGCATGCTGCCCGGCATGAACATCCTCCCCATCCCCCGCATGCTCCTCGCCGCCCTCGCCGCTCTCGCGGTCATCGCGGCGGCCGTCATCGCCTCGCCGAGCGAGGCCTCGCACTACCCGTCGAAGGACTTCACCCTGACGGGCGAGACGCTCAACGTCGAGGAGATCGACGCCGGCGAGCCCGGCCCCAGCGTCGGCGACCAGCAGATCATCACCGAGGACGTCTACCGCAACGGCAAGCGCGTCGGCACCAGCGACATCGACTGCACGGTCGTGCGCGTCCAGATGCCGAAGTTCGCCGTGCAGTGCTTCAACACGACCTCGCTGCCCGGCGGGCAGATCACCGCGCAGGGCATCGTGACCTCCGACCAGTTCGAGCAGGTCCCGTTCGTCCAGGCCGTCACCGGCGGCACCGGCGCCTACGAGGGCGTCCGCGGCGAGCTGCACGTCGACGAGGTCGGCGACAAGCCCGCCGAGCTCACGTTCGAGCTCAGCCGCTGAGCCAAGCAATCCGCGCGGCGGCTCAGCGCCGCCGCGCGGCCTCGCGCTCGAGCAGCGCGTTGGCGCGCTCGAGCTGCTCGACGGTCGACTTCGCCACCGACGCGGCGCCGACCTCGCGGTTCACTCGCGCGTTGATCACGCGATGCTCCTCGCCGGTCGCCCGGGCGATGACCGCCACCAGCGCCCGCCGCTCGTCGCGCAGCCGCTCCCGCCGCTCGTGCGCGGACTCCGGCTGCGGCTCGGTGGTGGTGAACGCCGCCAGGGCGGGCGACGGCGCGGGCGCCTCCTCGGCGAACAGCTGCAGTGCCTCGCCCGGCTGCGTCGTCTGCAGCACGTCCTCGTCGCGCCGCGCGCTCGACCACAGCGCGCGGAATGCCTCCTCCGGCGGGCGCCGCTCCGCCCGCTCGACCTCCTCGTCTCCCGTGGGCTCGAGCGCCAGCGCGTGGTTGCGCTCCTCCTCGATCTGCGCGGCGAGCGCCTTCAGCGCGGGATCCGACGGCAGGAACAGATGGCTCATCTGCTCGCGCGGCGCGGGCGTGCGGCGGATGAAGCGCCCCACGACCTGGCGGAAGAACAGCTCGGTCCGCGCGCTCGTCGCGTAGACGCCGACGCGCAGGCGCGGCACGTCGACGCCCTCGGAGACCATCAGGACCGACACGAGCCAGCTCCCCGCGCCGGCGGCGAAGCGATGGATCCGCTCCGAGGCGTCGGCGGCATCGGAGGTCACGATCGCCGGCGGCTCGCCGGTGATCCGAGCGAGCCGCGCGGCCAGCCGCTCGGCGTGGTCCTTGTCGATCGCCACGACCAGCCCGCCGGCGTCCGGATGCGAGGCGCAGCGCAGGTCGACCAGCTCGGCGTGCGCGTCGCGCAGGACGTGGTCGATCCAGTCGCCCTCGGGGTCGAGCGCCGTGCGCAGCCGCCGAGCTGCCTCGACCGCCGGCAGCGCGACCGAGAAGTCGGCTGAGCGGCGGCGGCCGTCGCTCATCCACTCCATCTCGCCGCCGTAGGTGTGGAAGGTCACCGGCCGGCACACCCCGTCGAGCAGCGCGTCGGTGTAGCCGTAGGCGAAGTCGGCCCGCGAGACACCGTCGCCGTCGTAGTCGACCCACGGGATCGGCGTGTTATCGGAGCGGAACGGCGTGCCGGACAGCAGCAGCCGGAAGCGCGCGCGCTCGAACGCGGCCAGCGTGCTGCGCCCCCAGGCCGCGAGCTCGCCCATGTGGTGCGGCTCGTCGGCGATCAGCAGCGTCGGCGCCTCGGCGCAGCGGCGGCGGTGCATCTTCGGCCCGGCCGCGAGCGTCGCGTAGGTCACCGCGATTCCGTGCCGGTCGCGCGGCTCCGGGCCTGCGGCATTGGGACGGTTGGGCTCGAGGTCGATGCCGTAGCGGGCGGCGTCGAGCGCCCACTGGCGGCAGATGTGCGTGGTCGGCGCGACAACCGCCACGCGGGCGACGCGGCCCTCGGACAGCATCCGGTGCCCGACGTGCAGGCCGAAGGTGGTCTTGCCGGCCGCCGGGGTGGCGGAGGCCAGGAAGGAGTCGGCGTCGTGCGCATGGACGGCGGCGGCCGCCGCCTCCTGCCAGGCGCGCAGGGGCCGGCCGACGGGCCACGCGGGCAGCGGGCGACGGCGCCGGGCGGCGGGGTGGGTGACCGCAGACGTCAAGGGCGCCGCAGGCTAGGAGGTGGCGAGGACGGAATATCGTGTGCCCCGTGCTTCGGGTCGCCCACTTCTCGGATCCCGCCTGCCCGTGGGCGTACTCGGCCGGGCCGGCGTTCGCCGTGTTGCGCTGGCGCTACGGGGACCAGCTCGCGTGGCGGCACGTGATGATCGGGCTCGGCGAGACACGCGAGCATTACCACCGCCGCGGCACCACCGGCGAGTCGCAGGCGCGCACCTATCGCAACTTCCGCCGCCGCGGCATGCCGTTCGCGACCACCCCGCGCGAGGGGCCGCACGCGACGTGGCCGATGTGCCGGGTCGTGGTCGCGGCCCGCCGGCTCGCGCCCGAGCGCGAGTGGGCCGTGTTCCGCGCGTTCCAGCTCGCGCAGTTCACCAGCACGCTGACCCTCGACGAGCCCGCGGGGATGGAGGAGGCGCTGTCCTGGGTGCCCGGCATCGAGGCCGCCGCGCTGGTGGCCGCCTCGACCGAGCCGGAGACCGAGGAGCTGTTCGCGGCCGACCGCGCGCTCGCCCGCTCGGCGGCCGGCGGCGCGACGGAGTTCCAGGACCGGTCGGCGACGACGCCCGAGGGTGAGGTCCGCTTCACCGCCCCGAGCGTCCTCATAACGACGACCGACGGTCGCAGCCTCGAGGTCGGCGGGTTCCAGCCGCTCGAGGCGTACGACGTCGCGATCGCCAACCTCGATCGCACGCTCGAGCGCCGCCCGCGCGGCGAGGACGCCGCGGAGGTGCTCGCGGCGTTCCCCGACGGCCTGACGACGGCCGAGGTCGCCGCCGTGATGGCGCGCCACCTTCAGGCGCCCGACCGGGACGCCGCCGAGGACGGGCTGATCTCGGCCGTCGCGGCGGGTGCCGCCCACCGCCGCGCGTTCGGCAACGACGCGCTATGGACGCCGGCGAAGGCCGAGGCCTCCGCCGGCGCCCTCGCGGCCTAAGGGGTCAGACCCCGCGCGGTCTTCCGCGCCAGAGCGCCAAATCCCGCCGCTGCTTACGCCGTAAGGGGGTCAGACCCCGTGAAGGGTCAGACCCCTTTAAGAGGGTGGTGGAGGGTTCGGATGGCCGCACGGGTGCGGCCGGTCAGCCACCGGCGACATGCAGGTTGCCCGCCTGGGATGTCGGTTCGCCGGATGGCACAGTTCAGGGTGCGATGACCGGTATGAACTACATCGAGAGCGACCTCCCCGCGACCATGACCCTGGTCGAGTGGCGTCGCGCCCGCAGCACGCGCCGCTCCCGGCGCATGCCGCGCCTTCGTCTGCGCTTCGCGTAGTCACGCGGCGCCAAGCCGCCACCAAGCTTTCGTCAAGCGCGGTGGGCGACTGTGGCGACGTGACCGCCATCCTCAGCCTCTCCTCCCCGTCCGATCGCCGCGCCGCGGCCCGCGCGACCGCCGGCGGCGCGGCGCTCTTCTACGGCTTCGGCAACTTCTGCGCCCTCGCGGCCTTGCCCGATCGCGCCACGGTGCGGCGCATCAACCGCCTCAAGGGACGCCCGGCACAGCAGGCCGGCAGCGTGACAAGCGACCCGGCCCGCATGCAGCTCGCGTTCGACTGGAGTCGGCTGCCGCGCACCCTCGAGCCGGAGACGCTGCTCGTGCTGATGACGGAGTTCCACGCGCTCGGCCCGATCGGGTTCCGCGGCCCGGCGGCGGCCCGGGTGCCCGACCACCTGACCGTGGTCGACGACGGCATGCGCACCGCCCAGCACATCTCACCCGGCGTCCGCTGCCGCTCCAACGGCCTCGTGCGCGAGATCCTCGACTTGACCGGCGAGGACCTGCTCTTCATCACCTCCGCCAACTCATCGCGCCATCGCTCGCAGCGGATCGAGGCGGCCCACTACGAGATGGACGAGGTCCGGCGCGAGTTCGGCCACCGGCGCGACGTGGTGATGATCGGGCACGACGACGAGACCACGAACCGCGCGTTCTACCCGCGCCACCTGCCGTGCTCGACCTCGATCCTCTCGTTCCATCGCGACGTGCGCGAGAACGGGCGGCCGGCGCTGCTTCTCGAGCGCCTCGGGTCGCTCGGCGTCGACGAGATCCGCAAGGTCGTCGCTCGCCACGGCTTCGGGCTCGTGATCGCGCCGCCGGCGCACGTCCGCGTCCCGGTCCGCTGGCCGGAGTCGCAGCAGCTCGCCGCGGCCTAGTCGTACAGCGTGTGAGAGAGGCGGTCGAACGACCGCACGCCGTTCACGGCGCCGATCACCACGAGCGCGACGACCGCCGCGATGACGACCACCGTGATGCCCGCAGCGACCCCTCCGCCGAGCGCGGCTGCGGCCAGCACAGTGAGGACGGTGGGCATCACCGAGAGTTGTATTCCCCTCTCGGGAGGATCCAATCACAGAAGTATTGTGGGCGTGTGTTGTCTGCTCCGATTGGCGCCGATGCGGTCGTGCCACGGCGCCAAGATCGGCTCGGCGGCCTCCGGCTCGCGCGGCTGCGGCTGGCCGCCCGGGGGCGCCTCGAGGTGCACGGGAACCCACGCGTGGAGCGCGGCGCGAGGATCGAGGTCGCGCCCGGCGCACGCGTCGTGCTCGAGGACGGCTGCCTGCTCGGCGAGGGCTGCCGGATCGAGGCGGCGGGCGGCACCGTGCGCATCGGACCGGGCGCACAGGTGGGAGCCCGCGCGCTGCTCGTCGCGCTCGCGGGGATCGACGTCGGCGCCGGCTGCGTCGTCGGCGAGTGGGCCGTGATCGCCGACCACGAGCCCACGTACGAGGACCCGGAGCGCCCGACGCGCCTGCAGCCGCTGCGCGCCGAGCCGGTGCGGCTCCTGTCTCTTATACACATCTGA
>JBKOYW010000544.1:0-11319 GCA_046744275.1 Actinomycetota bacterium | reverse complement strand
GGCAGCGCGAGGCCGTCGTTCATCCCCGACTCGAGGTTCAGCGAGTGGCGCACGAGCCGCGGCACGCGCGGGTTGGTGACGACGCTCGAGGACAGCACCGGATCCGTGGGCGAGAGCAGCGCCCCGAGCAGGAACGACTCCGTCCACGAGAGGTCGGTGAGCGCGTGGGTGACGACCGCGACCAGCACGCACGTGATCGGCATGGCCAGGACGAGCTTGCGCGCCGGCAGGCGCCACTCGCGCTGGAGCATCTCGGCCTCGACCTCGATCCCGTCGCGGAACAGGATCACGATCAGCGCGACGGTCGCGAGCTGGGCGACGAACCCGGACTCGGCGTCGAACTCGAGCAGCTCGAACCCGCCGTCGCCGAGAACGAACCCGGCGACGACGAACACGGCGGTCATCGACAGGAAGCTGCGATGCGCGAGCCCGGACGCGAGCGCCCCGACGATCAGCAGGGCGCCGAAGACGAGCGCCGCGACCTCGAACTGGTCCATCCCGCCGGAAGGCTTCCATAGGCTGGGGATCGTGCGCCTCGACGACGCCTCCCCGCAGCCGTTCTGGCTCGACCGGCCGCGGCCCGCGGAGGCGCCTCGGCTGGAGGGAGACGTCGATGCGGACCTGGCGATCGTCGGCGCCGGCTTCACGGGCCTGTGGGCCGCCGTGCAAGCCAAGCAGGAGCGCCCGGAGCGCGAGGTGGTGCTTCTGGAGGCCGAGACGGCGGGCTTCGGCGGCAGCGGCCGCAACGGCGGCTTCGTCGAAGCTCGTGCGCACGCGCCCGCTCCCTTTCCCCCCCGAGCCGGCCCGCTGGGCCGTCATCCAGGCCACGCGCAGGGCCATGGCGCGGGCCGACGAGCACGGAGGCCGGCGAGGTCTTTGCTCCGCCTCCTCGACCGCCTCGGGCTGGGGTTCGACAGCTCGTCCATTTCGTCGGCGAACGTCCCGCCGCGCCGCCCGTAGACTCGCCCGGGCCATGCACGCGGGCCCGAGCGTCATCCTCCTCTCGGAGGTGATCGGAGCGCTGTCGTACGCGCTCGATCTCACCGAGGGAGAACCGCCCGGCCACGCGACGCGGTCGTGCCTGATCGGGATGCGCCTGGCCAAGGAGCTGCGGCTCGATCCCGAGAGCCGGTCGGATCTCTTCTACGCGCTGCTGCTCAAGGACGCCGGCTGCACCGCGAACGCGGCGCGGATGGCGGCGCTGTTCGGCGCCGACGACCACGAGCTCAAGCGCACCGCCAAGCGCACCGACTGGGCGCGGAAGTTCCCGGCGTTCCTGTGGTCGGTGCGCGCCGTCGCGCCGAAGGAGTCGCCGAAGGTGCGGCTGGCGCGCCTGCTCGCGATCAAGGACGAGGGCGAGGTGACGCGCTCGCTGATGCAGGCGCGGTGCGATCGCGGCGCCGAGATCGCGCGCATGATCGGCCTGTCCGAGGGCACGGCCGAGGCGATCCGGACGCTCGACGAGCACTGGGACGGGCACGGGCAGCCGCGCTGGCTCATGGGTGAGCAGATCCCACTGCTGGGCCGGATCCTGTGCCTCGCCCAGACCATGGAGATCTTCCACGCGGCGGGCGGGGTCGACGACGCGTACGCGGTGGCCGCTCGTCGCTCGGGCACCTGGTTCGACCCGGAGCTGGTGAAGGCGGTCGGCGCGTTCCGCAGCGACGCCGAGTTCTGGGACTCCCTCGCCGAGGCGGACCTCACCCGCTGGGAGCCCGAGGACCTGGTGCTGACGGTCGACTCCGATCAGCTGACGCAGATCGCAACCGCGTTCGCCGCGATCGTCGACGCCAAGTCGCCGTGGACGTACTTCCACTCGGATCGGACGAGCCTGATCGCGACCAACATGGGCGCGGCGCTCGGGCTCGACGCCGACGAGCTGGGCGACCTGCGCCGCGTCGCGCTGCTGCACGACGTCGGAAAGCTCGCGGTCTCCAACCGGATCCTGGACAAGCCGAGCAAGCTCACGGACGCCGAGTACGAGCGCGTCAAGGAGCATCCGCTGTTCACGCAGTGGGTGCTCGAACGGGTGAGCTGCTTCGAGTGGCTCGCTCCGGTCGCGGGCGCCCACCACGAGCGCCTCGACGGCAGCGGCTACCCGCGCGGGCTGGCGGGAGACGAGCTGACGCTGCCAATGCGGGTGCTGGCGGTCGCCGACGTGTACGAGGCGCTCACCGCCGAGCGCCCGTACCGGCACGCGCTGACCGAGGACGAGGCGATCGAGATCATCCGCCGCGACGTGCCGCACCGGCTCGACGCCGGCGCATTGCGCGCCCTCGAGACGGTGATCGGCGCGAAGTGAGCTACGCGGCCCGCGGCGCCGGCACCGCCGCCGCGACGGAAACGGCCAGGTCCGCGATCGCGAGCTCCCAGTCGGGCGTCTCGCTCCTGACGACCGCGACGAGCGCTTCGACGACGTCGGGCGCGAACTGCGTGCCGGCGTTCGCCTCCAGCTCGCCGATCGCGACCTCCAGCGGCATCGCCCTGCGGTAGGAGCGGTCGGTGGTCATCGCGTTGAAGGCGTCGCACGCCGAGACGATCCGCGCCGCGACCGGGATCGCCTCGCCGGCGAGCCCGTCCGGGTAGCCGCCGCCGTCCCAGCGCTCGTGCGAGGCGCGCACGACGACGCCGACGCTCGAGAGCAGCCCGCCGACCTGCTGGAGCATGCGCTCGCCCTCGACGGTGTGGGTGCGCATGATCGCCCACTCCTCGTCGTTCAGCGGGCCGGGCTTGTTGATGATCTCGTCGGGCACCGCGATCTTGCCGATGTCGTGCAGCAGCGCGCCCATCTCGGTCTCGCGCTGCACGTCCTCGCTGACGCCCATCTCGACGGCGACCTTGAGCGACAGCTCGACGACGTCCTCGGTGTGGTGGCCGGTGTACTCGTCGTCCTCCTCCAGCAGGTCGCGCAGTAGGAGGGCGGTGCCGCGGTACGCGCGGCCGAGCTCGAGGCTGCGCTGGATGCCGGCCTCGCGGTCGCGGCTGAACGCGACGAGCAGCGGGACGAGCGCGAGCACGAGCAGCGCCGCGGCCGGCGCGCCGGCGGCGGCGATCGCCGCCAGCAGGCCGATCGGGTACAGCAGGTAGTCCACCCGGCGGGTGAACCGCATCTCGGTGAGCACGTCCCGCATCGGGACCCCGAGGCTCGTGCGGATCCGCAGCGCGGAGATGCCGCCGTCGACGACGAGCTGGGCCGCGAGCGCCGCCGCGTAGACCGGCCAGTGGCTCCACTCCGGGAGCTGCGCGCCGGCGAGCACGAGGACGAGCGCCGGACCGATCGCGAACCAGCCGTCCGTGACCGAGAGCAGCGCGCGAGTCCTCGCGAACCCTCCCGAGAGCACCTTGTGGATTGACGATCCCAGCAGCGCGGCGCCGACCAGCAGCGGCACGAGCGGGGTCGGCAGGAGCAGCAGCATCGGCACGAACACGAGCTGCGTCGGCACGGCGGAGCCGGTGCCCGTGGAGAACTCGATGCGGTCGGCGACCGCGTAGGCGACGACGAACGCGAGCGCGAGCGGCAGCGACAGCTCGCGGGCCGGCTCGGCGAGCAGCGCGAAGGCGACGGCCGCGACGACGAACCCGACGGCGAACGGGACGTTGGCAAGGAGCTCCCGGCGGCCCAGCGTGTGCTGGCGCCGTTCGAGGGATTCCTCGACGCGCCGCTCGGTGGCGGCGTCCAGATCGGCAGAGAGTGTGGACATCCGTTGTACCGAGGCGCGAAATCGACGTCTGTTGGATGTAGTCGGCTTCGCGGCGCCCCGACTTTAGGAGCAGACAAGCCAATGGAGGGCACCACTTCGATGAACGGAATCATCCGCCGCGCACTGCTCGCGGCCACGGCTGCGATCGCCACCGCGGTCGTGTTCGCGGCGCCCGCGAGCGCCGGGATCCTGACGGCGTCGGCGACGGACTGCGGCGACGAGACGCTGACCAAGCCGTTCGCCCAGTTCGGCGACCAGGCGAGCTACAAGCTCGTCAAGGGCGCCTCGTTCGAGGTCGGCACGACCGGCTGGACGCTCGCCGGCGGCGCGAAGGTCGTCACGGGCAACGAGCCGTGGAAGGTCGGCGGCTCAGGCGACGCCAAGTCGCTCGTCCTGCCCGCCGGCAGCACCGCGATCACGCCGACCGCCTGCGTCGGCCTCGCGGAGCCGACGCTGCGCTTCTTCGTGAAGAAGAACCGCGCGCCGCTGCTCGGCATCTCGACGCTCGCCGTCTCGGTGTACGTCAAGACCTCGCTCGGCCTCGTCGTCCCCGTTCCCGTGGGCGTCGTGCTCGCGAACGGCCAGTGGAAGCCGACGCCGCCGATGCTGATCGTTGCCAACCTGCTCCCGCTGCTGCCCGGCGATCGCACGCCGGTGGCGTTCCAGTTCACGCCGGTGCTCGGCGACTGGCAGATCGACGACGTGTACGTCGATCCCTATCGCAGCCGCTAGGAGGACCTCATCTCAGCGCGCCCGCAGCTTCCGGCTGCGGGTGCGCTCCTCCTGCTTCTCGACCACGCTCGCGATCAGCCGGAGAATCTCGGGCGGCCCGGTCGCCCGCACGGTGCCGGACTCGAAGGCCTCGCGCCAGTGCCGGATCGTGCCCTCGCGCGCCAGCTCGTTGAAGTGGCTGCGCGGCACCGACAGGCGGACCTTGGCGTCGGACGCGATGTCCTTGGTGATCTTCGGCCCCGGGACCTCCACGCGGAAGAGCTGGATGTCACCCCGGCCACGTAGCTCGAGCTCGAGCACGAGCTTGAGCTTGGCGAGTGCGGGGACCTGCCGCTGGAAGTTGTCGATTCCCTCCTCGATGAGGGCCTTGGTGTCCGCCGTGGACATGTAACACCATGTTACATGCGTGTCCGGGCGCCCTCCGGATCCCAGAGCGGCTCGGCGGCGACCTCGCCGTCGACCCACTCGCCGAAGATCTCGACCGCGGCCTCGGTGCCCGGCGACGCGTGCTCGGCCGGCAGGTACGCGTACGCGATCGAGCGCGCCACGGTGTAGCCGTAGCCGCCGCTGGTCACCCGGCCGGCGATCTCGCCGCCGACCCGAACCGGCTCGTTGGCGAGCGCCACCGAGCGCGGATCCTCGAGCACGAGGCAGCACAGGCGGCGCGCCGGCTGCTCGACCAGCGCGTCCTTGCCGAGGAACTCCTTGTCGGCCTTGACGGCGAAGCCGAGGCCGCCCTCGTAGGGCGTGTCGTCGGGCGTGATGTCCGCGCCCCACACGCGGTAGCCCTTCTCGAGCCGCAGCGAGTCGATCGCCCGGTAGCCGCCGGCCACGAGGCCGTGCGGGCGGCCGGCCTCCCACAGCGTGCGCCACAGCCCGGCGCCGTACTCCATCGGGCAGTACAACTCCCAGCCGAGCTCGCCGACGTAGGTGACGCGCAGGGCGCGCACCGGAACGTCCCCGACCGTCAGCTCGCGCCACTGCATGTACGGGAACGTGAGGTCGTCGGTGCAGGCGGCGGCCAGCACGTCGCGCGCCTTGGGCCCCCACAGCCCGGCGCACGCCCAGCGCGACGTGACGTCCTCGACCCGCACGTCCTCGCCGGCGTGGCGACGGATCCAGGCGAGGTCGTGGCGGCCGAACGCGGTGCCGGTGACGATCCCGAAGCGGTCCTCGGCGAGGCGCGAGATCGTGAAGTCGCACTCGATGCCGCCGCGCGAGTTGAGCATCTGCGTGTAGGTGATGCGGCCGACTTCGCGCGCCACGCGGTTGTCGGACAGCCGCTCGAGCAGCTCGGCCGCGCCCGGCCCGCTGACCTCGATCTTGGCGAACGAGGTCTCGTCGAACAGCGCGGCCGCCTCGCGACAGGCGGCGTGCTCGGCGCCGATCGCCGGCGACCAGTGCATCCCCGCCCAGCCGCGCGGGCGCAGCGCGCCGTCCCCCGCGGCCTCGTTGGCGCCGTACCAGTTCACGCGCTCCCAGCCCGACTTCTCGCCGAACGCTGCGCCGTGCCCGCGGTGCCAGTCGTAGGCGGGAGAGACGCGCAGCGGCCGGCCCGCCTGCCGCTCGTGATTGGGGTACTTGATGTCGTAGTACGTCTCGTAGACCTCGCGGACGCGCTTGACCGTGTAGGCCGGCGAGCGGTAGTGGGCGCCGAAGCGCCGGACGTCCATCTGCCACAGGTCGAGCTCCGGCTCGCCGCCCGCGATCCACTCGGCCATCACCTTCCCGACCCCGCCCGCGCCGGCCAGGCCGTGCGCGCAGAAGCCGGCGGCGACGAACAGGCCGCGCACCTCGGTCTCGCCGAGGCAGAACTCGCCGTCGGGCGTGAACGCCTCCGGCCCGTTGATCAGCCGCGTGATCCGCGCCTCCTCCAGCGCGGGCACGCGCATCCGCGCGAAGCCGACGATCTCCTCGAAGCGGTCCCAGTCCTCCTCGAGCAGGCGGCCGTTGAAGTCGGGCGGGATGTCGTCCAGGCCACGGCCGCCGTCGCGCAGGAACCACGGCGCGCTCGCCCGCTCGTAGCCGCCCCACACGAGCCCGCCGCCCTCCTCGCGGAAGTAGACGAGGTGGTCGGGGTCGCGCATCGTGGCGATGTGCCCGTCGCGCTCCCGGAACGGCTGGGTGACGACGTACTCGTGCGCCATCGGCACGACCGGCACACGCACGCCCGCCATCCGGCCGATCTCGGCGGCGTACATACCCGCCGCGTTGACCACGACGTCGCACTCGACGTCGCCGCGCTCGGTCCGCACGCCTTGCACCGCGCCGCCCCGCACGTCGATCCCGGTCACGCGCGTGTTGGTGAGGATCCGGCAGCCGCCCCGGCGGGCGCCGTCAGCCAGCGCGTAGGTGAGCTGGCTGGGGTCCAGGTAGCCGTCGGTCGGCAGCCAGGAGGCGCCGATGACCTTGTCGGTGACCATCAGCGGGAAGCGTTCGCGGGCCTCCTCGGCGGAGATCAGCTCGAGCGGCAGCCCGAACGTCTTCGCCCACCCGGCCTGCCGCCGCGTCTCCTCCCAGCGCTCGGGCGTGCACGCGAGGCGGATGCCGCCGCACTCGGTCCAGCCGGGGTCGAACTCGCCGCCGCCGAGCCTCCGGTAGAGCTCGACCGAGTACATCATCATCTTCGTCAGCGAGACCGACGAGCGCAGCTGGCCGACGAGCCCCGCGGAGTGGAACGTCGACCCGCTGGTGAGCTCGCGGCGGTCGAGCAGCACGACGTCCTTCCACCCGAGCTGGGCCAGGTGGTAGGCGATCGAGGTGCCGGCGACGCCTCCGCCGACGATCACGCAGCGGGCACGATCCGGCAGGTCAGGCGGCACGCGCGTCCTCGAGCCAGCGCGGGAAGTCCGGGTCGCCGAGGCTCGTGCGGACCTTGCCGAGGTACTCGTCGGCGTAGCCGAGGAAGTCGAAGTCCAGCTCCGAGCAGGTGGCCTGCACGACGCCCCACATCCCCTCCCAGAACGCCGCCATCAGCCGCATGAGCTGGACGCGGGCGAGCCGGCGGGGGGTCGACTCGCCGAAGTAGGCGTCCAGGAGCGTCTCCATCTCGGGGACCGACAGGTCGTGGTGGTTGGAGAAGTTCGCGAGGTCGAAGAAGCGGTCGCCCATCCCCGCGTATTCCCAGTCGAGGATCCGCAGCCGCTCGCCGTCGTCGAGGAAGTTCGCGGTCAGCAGGTCGTTGTGGCACGGCACCGCAGCGCCGTCCAGGACGGCGGCGATCCGGTCGGCCGCGGCGCGCACCTCGGCATAGGACGCGGGGATCGAGCCGCCGCGCTCGCGCGCCGTGCGCTCGTAGCGGGCGGTGCGCTCGAACGGCGAGAACGTGGCCGGCAGCGGTGGCCCGGCGTGGATCGCCCGCAGCGCCGCGGCGACCTCGGGCACGCGAGTGCGCAGCTCCTCGGCCGGCACGGCCCGTGCCTCGATGAAGCCGGTGACGAGGCAGCCGTGCCCCGGCTCGAAGGCGACGACGTCCGGGCCGATGCCGATCTCGGCGGCCGCCGTCGTCGCCGCCCGCTCGGCCTGGCGGTCGATGCCGAGGAGGTCGGTGTTCTTGCCCGGCAGCCGCACGACGCAGTCGCGGCCCCCGAAGCGCACGCGGTAGTTGCGGTTGGTGATCCCGCCCTCGAGCGGCACGGGCTGAGACTCGGGCGGGCCGAGCTCCGGCTCCAGCGCGCGCAGGGCGTCCTCGATCACTTGGGGCGCAAGCTTGCCGGAAACGGTCCGCCATGGATACCTTTGCTCGCGATGCAGGCTCCCTCTCCTGCCGTGGCGGCGGTGTTCGAGCCCGTGCAGACGGCGACGACCCTCGAGGAGACGGTCGAGCGCCTCGGCACGGCGATCCGGCTCGGCCTGCTCGGGCCGGGCGACCGGCTGCCGCCCGAGCGCGACCTCGCCGACCAGCTCGGCATCGCCCGCTCGACGCTGCGGCAGGCACTCACGTCGCTGACCGAGAGCGGCCACCTGGTCGCCACGCGCGGGCGCGGCGGCGGGACGTTCGTCTCGGAGGCGCCGCCGCTGGCCGAGGCCAAGCGCGTCGACCTCGGGGCCGGCCACTGGCGCGACGTACTCGACTACCGGATCGCGGTCGAAGTCGGCACGGTGGTGATCGCCGCCGAGCGCCGGCGACCCGCGGACCTCGAGCGGCTGAGCGAGCACGTGGCGGCGATGCGCGACGCGGCCGACTTCGGCGCCTACCGGCGCGCCGACGTGTTCTTCCACCTCGGCGTCGCCGAGGCGGCGCGCTCGGCGCGGCTGCTGGCCGCGATGACCGAGGTGCAGGGGCAGATGAGCGAGCTGATCGGCCACATCGCCCACCCGGCGCCGGTGCTCGCGCGCTCGAACGACCAGCACGCGCAGCTCGTGCGGCTGCTCGACCGCCGCGACGGCTTCGCCGCCGCGCAGCTCGTCCGCGAGCACCTGAAGGGCACCGAGCAGGTGCTCGCGGGCCTCATGCCATAGCCCGACCCGATGGTCCCCGCGGATCGAGGCGATAGCCTTCCGAAAGGTTTGGCCGAGAGACCTTTGATCGGTATGTGCACGGCGCTCGAGCGCGCGCAGTACGGCGTCTGGGACGCCGACGCGTTCCTGCTCCAGGTCCGGTACGTCCAGGCGGTCCAGACGGCCGGCGGGGTCGTGCTGATGCTCCCGCCCGACCCCGAGGTGGCCGCCAACCCCGATCGCCTGCTCGACCTGCTCGACGGGCTCATCCTGGCCGGCGGGCGCGACGTCGACCCCGCGACATACGGCGCCGAGCCGCACCCCGAGACCGACCCGCCGGTCACCGAGCGCGACAAGTTCGAGATCGCGCTCGCGCACCGCGCGATGGAGCGCGACCTGCCGCTGCTCGGCATCTGCCGCGGCATGCAGGTGATGAACGTCGCCCGCGGCGGCACGCTCGTGCAGGACCTGCCCGAGCACGTCGGCCACGAGGACCATCGCCGCAGCCTCGGGACCTTCGACGGAAACGACCACCCGGTGCACCTCGCGGAGGGGTCGCTGGCCGCGCGCGCTGCTGGCGAGCTCCACCACGGAACGCTCTCGCACCACCACCAGGGCATCGACCGCGTCGGCGACGGGTTCCGAATCAGCGGCTGGTCCGATGACGACGAGCTTCCCGAGGCGCTCGAGGACCCCAGGCTCGCGTTCGCGCTCGGCGTGCAGTGGCATCCCGAGGCGGACATGGAGTCGCGGGTGATCGCCGCGCTCGTCGACGAGGCACGGCGTCGCAGCGAGCCTTGACGTGCACGACGTCGCGGTCATCGGCGGCGGCGTCGTGGGGGCAGCGGTGACACTGGCGCTCGCGCGCCGGGGCGCCGACACGGTCCTGCTCGAGGCGAACGACGGGCTCGCGCAGGCCGCGAGCGGCACCAACTCCGGGATCCTGCACACCGGCTTCGACTCGACGCCGGGGGAGCTGGAGACGCGCCTGATCCTGCGCTCGGCGGAGCTGCGCGATCCGGTGATCGAGGCGCTCGGCATCCCGGTGTGGCGGTGCGGGGCGGTCCTCGACGACCGGGTGATCGACGGCGAGTCGGTGACGGATCCGGTGCACTTCACGCGCGCGCTTGCAGCGGCCGCGGAGGCCTGCGGTGCCGAGATCCGGACCGGCGTTCGGGTGACGGAACGCCTCGACGCGCGGGTGACTGCGAACTGCGCGGGCCTCTACGCCGACGACGTCGCGCGCCTGAACGGAGACGACTCGTTCGAGATCTACCCGCGCAAGGGCGAGTTCTTCGTCTTCGACGGGATCGAGCTCGATCGCATCCTCCTCCCCACGCCTACGCGCCGCACGAAAGGAGTGCTCGTGTTCCCGACGTTGGACGGCAAGGTCGTCGCCGGCCCCACGGCGGTCGACCAGACGGACAAGGAGGATTGGTCGGTACGTCCGGAGGCGTTCTCCGAGGTACGGGCGAAGGCGGCGGAGCTGCTGCCCGCGATCGCCGACGCCGAGCCGATGGCGTCGTGGGCCGGGCTACGGCCGGCGGGGCGCGGCGTCAACTACCTCATCCGGCGCGCATCGCCAGAGCTGATCAACGTCGCGGCGATCCGCTCCACCGGCCTCACGGCGTCGCTGGGGATCGCCGAGTACGTCGCGGACATGATCCTCCCCGGCGTGCCGGAAGCCCCGCTGCCGGGCGTAACCGTCGAGCCGTCGAAGGAGCCGTGGTGGCGCCGCTCCTGATCGGCATCGACGAGGGCACCACCGCGGTCAAGGCCGTCCTCTGCGACGCGCGGCTGACCCCGCTGCGCGAGGCGCGCCGGCGCAAGCAGTCGCGGCATCCCCATCCCGGGTGGGTCGAGCAGGACCCCGAGGAGATCCTCGAGTCGGTGGTCGACGCGGTCGCCGAGCTGCTCGAGGACGCGCCCGGCGAGGTCGTGGGCTGCGGACTGGACCACCAGGGCGAGTCGGTGCTGGCCTGGAACCCCGAGACCGGAAGGGCGCTCTCGCCGGTCGTCGTCTGGCAGGACAAGCGCCAGACCGACTTGCTCGCGGCGCTCGACGAGACGGCGATCCGGGAGCGCAGCGGCCTGCCGCTGGACCCGTACTTCTCTGCCGGCAAGCTCGCGTGGCTGCTGCAGAACGTCCCCGGGCTGGAGGGCGCGCGGCTGGGCAACGTCGACGCGTGGTTGACCGACCGGCTCGGCGCAGGGTTTATCACCGACGCCTCGACCGCTTCCCGCACGCAACTCTACCGGCTCGGCGACGAGGACTGGGACCCGTGGCTGTGCGAGCGCTTCGGCGTGCCGATCGACGCGCTGCCTCCGGTCGGCGACAGCGTCGGCGAGCTCGGCGTCATGCGCCACGAGCGCTGGCCGGTCGAGCTCCCGCTGACCGCCCGCGTCGTCGACCAGCAGGCGGCGCTGGCGGGAGCCGGCTGCGTGG
>JBKOYW010000365.1:0-6077 GCA_046744275.1 Actinomycetota bacterium | reverse complement strand
CTCGGACTCGTCGTCGCCGGACAGGTACTGCTCCCAGACCTCGGCCTCGGCGCCCTCCTCGAGGACGATCAGCACGCGCCGCTGCAGGGCGGTGCCGGCCGCGGCGGTGACGGCGGTCAGCAGGATCGGAGCCTCGACGCGCACGCCGCGCGGGATCCACACGAACGCGCCGCCGTCCCAGGACTCCTCGTTCCAGCGCGTGAAGACGTCCTCCGCGGCGACCACGCGGCCGAGATGCGGCTCGACCAGCTCCGGATGCCGCTCGCGGGCGACAGACAGCGGCAAGACGACCGGGCCGTCCTCGACCGCCGCGCCCTCGCTGGACACGGCGTCGACCTGGTCGAGCCGGGTGCCCTCGGGCACGCCGGCGAACAGGCCCTCGGGGACCTCGTCGAGCGAGCCGCCCTCGGGCGCCGCGAAGGTGCTCAGGTCGAGCCGGCTGAGATCGGTGAACTCCCAACCGGGCCGGCCCTTGAAGGTCGGGAGCTCGAGCGCCCGAAGAACCTCAGCCAATGGAGCCCTCCATCTGGAGCTCGATGAGGCGGTTCATCTCGACCGCGTACTCCATCGGCAGCTCCTTGACGATCGGCTCGATGAAGCCGTTGACGATGAGCTTGCCGGCCTCCTCCTCGGAGATCCCGCGCGCCATCAGGTAGAAGAGCTGCTCCTCGCCGATCTTGGAGACCGACGCCTCGTGGCCGACGTCGACGTCGTCCTCGCCGATCCGGATCGTCGGGTAGGTGTCCGAGCGCGAGTTCTCGTCCAGCAGCAGCGCGTCGCAGACCACCTTCGAGCGCGAGCCGGTCGCGCCCTTGGCGACCTCGAGCATGCCGCGGTAGCTCGACCGCCCGCCGTCCTTGGAGATCGACTTGGCGAAGATGTTCGACGTCGTGTTCGGCGCGACGTGGAAGATCTTGGCGCCGGCGTCCTGGTGCTGGCCGTTGCCGGCGAACGCGATCGAGAGCACCTCGCCGTGCGCCCGCTCGCCCATCAGGTAGACGCTCGGGTACTTCATCGTCAGCTTGGAGCCGAGGTTGCAGTCGACCCACTCGACGGTGGCGTCGGTCTGCGCGATCGCGCGCTTGGTCACCAGGTTGTAGACGTTCTGCGACCAGTTCTGGACGGTCGTGTAGCGGATCCGCGCGCCCGGCTTGGCGATCAGCTCGACGACCGCGGAGTGCAGCGAGTCGGTGGTCCAGACCGGCGCCGTGCAGCCCTCGACGTAATGCACGTAAGAGCCCTCGTCGGCGATGATCAGCGTCCGCTCGAACTGGCCCATGTTCTCGGTGTTGATCCGGAAGTAGGCCTGGAGCGGCATCTCCACGTGCACGCCCGGCGGCACGTAGACGAACGAGCCGCCCGACCACACGGCGCTGTTCAGCGCGGCGAGCTTGTTGTCGTTCGGGGGGATCACCGTCGCGAAGTGCTCGCGCACGAGGTCCTCGTGCTCGCGCAGGCCCGAGTCCATGTCCATGAACACGATGCCCTGCTTCTCGAGGTCCTCGCGCACCTGGTGGTAGACGACCTCGGACTCGTACTGGGCGCCGACGCCCGACAGGAACTTGCGCTCGGCCTCGGGGATGCCGAGGCGATCGAACGTCTTCTTGATGTCCTCCGGCACGTCGTCCCACGTCTTCGACGACTTCTCGGAGGCGCGCACGAAGTAGTGGATGTCGTCGTAGTCGACCTCGGCCAGCATCGGCGAGCCCCACGTGGGCTGCGGGCGGCTGAGGAAGTGCTCGAGCGCCTTCAGGCGGAAGTCGCGCATCCAGTCGGGCTCGTTCTTGAACTCGGAGATCTGCTGCACGAGCTCGCGGGAGAGACCCTTCGGCGCCTTGAAGGCGTAGCCGCTCTCGGGGTCGTGGAACCCGAACTTCTCCTTGTAGTCAGCGTTGATGCCGACCAGCGCCTGCTGCTCGGCGATCACCTCAGGCGTAGCCATGAGTCAGTCGACCTCCACTTTGATCAGCCCGTCCTCGACCGACACCGGGAAGGTGTCGATCGGGACGTAGGCAGGCAGGTTCAGGGGCTTTCCGGTCCGCAGGTCGAACACCGAGCCGTGGCGCGGGCACTCCACCGTGCAGCTCTCCTCGTCGACGTCGCCCTCCATCAGATCCCCGTCGTCGTGCGAGCAGCGGTCCTCGACGGCGAGGATCTCGCCGCCGCAGTTCACGATGCCGATCTCGAGGTCCTCCCACATCACGACACGCTTGGCGCCGGGGGGCAGGTCATCGATCGGGCAGATGTCGACAAAAGTCCGACTCACGGGGTCGGGTTTAGTCTAGCGGCGGCGGCCCTTTGGGTAGGGCGTCCGTCGATGGCACCGTACGAGGAGGCGACGCCGCGGGCGCTCGCCGGAGGAGATGCGCGGCGCGCGCAGGAGGATGCATGCTCGCACGTCGAGCGCGCGGGCTTGCTGTTCCGCCCCGGCAGCGGACGGACGACCTTCCCGCTGGATGCCGTGCCGCGCGTCGTCCCCGCCGCGGAATGGGACGAGCTCGAGGCCGGCCTCGCGCAGCGCATGAAGGCTCTGAGCGCCTTCGTCGCCGACGCCTACGGCGCCCGGCGGATCGTGGAGGCGGGGGTCATGCCCGAGCGCGTGATCGAGACCTCGGAGCACTACGAGCCGGCGATGCGGGGCACCGAGCCGCCGGGCGGCCTCTGGGTCGGCGTGGCGGGCCTCGACCTCGTGCGCGATCCGTCCGGCGAGTTCCTGGTCCTCGAGGACAATCTGATGACGCCGAGCGGGTTCGGCTACGCCGTGGCCGCGCGCGATGCCGTGACTGGAGCGCTCGACCCGCCGGAGGGCGAGCGCCCGCGCGACTACGGCGAGCTGCCGGACCTGCTGGCCGGCGCGCTGCGCGCCGGTGCGGCGGGCGAGGGCGAGCCGTACGTGATCGTGCTCAGCGAAGGCCCCGACAACGGCGCCTACTGGGAGCATCTGTGGGCCGCGGAGCGGCTCGGCGCGCCGCTCGTGCGCCCCGAGGAGCTGCGTCGGGACGGCGACCGCCTGCTGCACGGCGGCGACCACACGGTCGACTGCGTGTACCGCCGCACGGACGCCGACATGCTCCACACCGCGGTCGGCGGTCTGCTCGCGCCGGCGATCCGCGCCGGGACCGTCGGCGTCGTCAACGCCTTCGGCACCGGCGTCGGCGACGACAAGCTCACGCACGCGTACGTCGAAGACATGATCCGCTTCTATCTGGGGCAGGAGCCCCGTGTGCGATCGGTTCAGACGCTCGACCTGGCGCGCGACGACCACCTCGAGCAGGCGCTCGACCGGTTCGACGAGCTCGTGGTCAAGCCGCGGGCCGGCGCCGGCGGCACCGGCGTGATGGTCTGCCCGCACGCCGAGCGCGCGGAGGTCGACGAGCTGCGCGAGCGTGTCCGCGCCGACCCTGCGCAGTGGGTGGCGCAGGACCTCGTGGATCTCTCCACCCACGCGACGCTCGTCGACGGCGAGCTGGCGCCCCGTCACGTCGACCTGCGCCCGTTCGTGTTCATGCACGGCCCCGACCAGCCGCACGTGATGCCGGGCGGCCTCACCCGGTACGCCGTCGACGAGGGCGCGGTGGTCGTCAACTCGACCCAGAACGGGGGGTTCAAGGACACGTGGGTGCTTGCCCGCTGATCGGCGTGACCACCTCGGAGGTGCGGCGCAAGCAGGACGCCAAGCCGCTCCCCCAGGGGGATCTGCGCCAGCCGGAGCTGGCGCTCGGCGTGGTCTACTCGCGCGCGATCGAGGCCGCCGGCGGCCTGCCCGTGGTGCTGCCTCCGATGGGGGACGCCAGGGTGGCGCCGCTGGTCGAGCACCTCGCGGGAGTCTGCGTGTCAGGCGGCCCGGACCTCGACCCTGCCACCTACGGCGCCGACCCGCACCCGCGGCTCGGGCCCGTCGAGCCGGAGCTCGACGCCTTCGAGCTCGCCGTCGTCCGCCGCGCGGACGCGCTCGGCGTCCCCGTACTCGGCATCTGCCGCGGCTGTCAGGTGCTCAACGTGGCCCGTGGCGGCTCGCTGCACCAGCACGTGCCCGACGTCGTGGACGGCTCGATCGCCCACCGCCAGAGCGCATCGGGGTGGGAGACGTCGCACGACATCAGGATCGAGCGCGGCTCGCTGCTGGCCGAGATCGTCGGCCCGGAGGATCTCGACGTGAACGCGTTCCACCACCAGGCCGTGGACCGGCTCGGCCGCGGCCTGCGCGCCGTGGCGTGGGCGCCGGACGGGATCGTCGAGGCGATCGAGGGCGACGGCGAGTCCCTCTATCTCGGCATCCAGTGGCATGTCGAGACGCTCGTGCACTTCCCGCGCCACGCGCTGGTGTTCGAGGCGCTGGTCGCCGCGGCGTCGGAGACGCGCGAGCGCCGCGCCGCATAGCCGCGCGGCTGCAATCGCCGCTCGCCGGGTAGGACTTTCGACAGGCGGGCGATCATCGGTCGTCCCGGCTTGTACCGGAGGCCCAGGCGGCTGGACGCCTGGGCCGGGAGGCTGTGCCCGTATGGCAACGGAACACGTGCTGCCCGCGTGGGCGGCCTGGAACGAAAATCCGGCCGCCACCGCGTGGACGGTGGGCGTCGAAGAGGAGGTCATGCTCGTCTCGCCGGAGACGTGGCTGCCGGCCTCGCGCTGCGAGGACGTGCTGGGCGCGCTGCCGGCGGACGTCGCCGAGTGCGCACGCGCCGAGACGCACGGCTCGGCGCTCGAGCTGGCGACCGCGCCGAGCCGCACCGTCGGCCACGCCGCGGCGCAGCTGACGTCGCTGCGCACATCGCTCACCGCGACGCTCGACGGGCTCGGGCTGCGCGCCGCCGGCGCCGGCACGCACCCGACGGCGCGGTGGGAGGACGTCGACGTGTCCCCGGGCGCCCGCTACCAGTTCGTGCACGCGTCGATGCGCGAGCTGGCGCGGCGGGAGCCGACGTTCGGCCTGCACGTCCATGTCGCCGTCCCGGAGCCGGAGAGCGCCGTGCGGGCGCTGAACGCGATCCGCGGGCACCTGCCGGTCCTGCTCGCGCTGTCGGGCAACTCGCCGTTCTGGCAGGGTCGTGACAGCGGCCTGGCGTCGGCGCGCACGCCCGCCTTCCAGGCGTTCCCGCGCACCGGCCCGCCGCGCTGGTTCCGCGACTACGCCGACTACGTCGAGGCGATCGACGTGCTCGTGCGCTGCGACGCCATCCCCGAGCCGACCTTCCTGTGGTGGGACGCGCGGCTCCAGCCGCGCTTCGGCACGCTCGAGGTGCGGATCATGGACTCCCAGACGCACGTGGCGGACACGGCGGCGATCGCCGCGCTCGTGCAGTGCCTGGTGCGGCTGGAGGCCGAACGCGAGCCGCGCGATCCGGGCCCGCGGGACGCCCCGGAGGTGCTGGACGAGAACCGCTTCATCGCGGCCCGCGATGGCATGGACGCGCGGCTCATCGAGCCGTCGGCGTGGACCCGGCGACCGGTCCACGACCGCCTGGGCGCGCTCCTCGAGGCCTGCGCGCCCGTCGCCCGCGCGCTCGGCTGCGTGGGCGAGCTGGCCGACGTCTACCGCCTGGCCGCGTCGCCGGGCGCCGTGCGCCAGCGCGAGCTGGCCGGCCGCGCCGGCAGCCTCGAAGGCGTCGTCGAGGCGCTGGCGGACACGTTCATCTGAACGGGTCTGCTCTGATGTGCCGGAGATCTGCCGGGTGGCGCCGGTGGCAGGGGGTCGCCGCGATCCCGGCGAGGCAAGGGAGGTTGTCGTGCGCGGCCTGCTCGTCGCGGACCGCGACCCGAACGCCGACCGCACCGCGGACATCCTCGTCGCCCTGAAGGACGGCCTCCTCGTCGGCGCCGACCACGACGACCCGGCGGTCCGAGGCGTGATCCGCGACGCGGTCGGCAGAACGCTCGCGGGCTACGGCGACGACCGGCCGAGCAGCTCGGCGACGGCGGGCGCGTCGACCGCGTAGGCCGTGTTCGCGCGCGTGCGCGAGCGCGCGAAGACGACGCCGGCGACTCGACCGCCGGCCGTCACGAGCGGCGCGCCGGAGTCGCCGGCCTCGACGTCTGCACGGACGACCAGCGCGGGCCGCGGCGCGCCGCCGTCCACG
>JBKOYW010000200.1:0-7290 GCA_046744275.1 Actinomycetota bacterium | reverse complement strand
CTGAGCGGGCTGCACGCGATCCACCCTCTTCAACCGCTCCAGCGGGGTCAACGCGGTGTGATCGAACGCTGACCGGCGACTAAGAACGCGTCGCCGGCGCGGGCCGCAGCCGCAGCGCCCGCCGCACGCGCTCGGGCAGGTACCAGTTCCACTCGCCGAGGAGCTTCATGGTGGCCGGCACGAGGATCGCGCGCACGATCGTCGCGTCGAGCAGGATCGCGGCCGAGAGCCCGAGGCCGAACTCCTGGAGGCCGACGAAGCTGCCGGCCAGGAAGCCGGAGAACGCCGCGATCATGATGATCGCCGCGGCGGTGATGATCCGGCCGGTGTGCTCGAGCCCGTACGCGATCGCGTGCTCGTTGTCGTGCCGCAGCTCCCACTCCTCGCGGATGCGCGAGAGCAGGAAGACCTCGTAGTCCATCGAGAGGCCGAACAGCACGGCGAACAGGAAGATCGGGATCCAGCCCTCGATCTGCGCCGACTGCTGCAGCCCGAACGGCTCGCCCCAGCCGTGCTGGAACGCCAGCACGAGCACGCCGTAGGCCGCGCTCACCGAGAGCAGGTTCATGATCACGGCCTTGACCGGCAGCACGACCGAGCGGAACGCCCGCAGGAGGAGGAGGTAGGCGACGGCGAGCACCGCCAGCACGAGCCACGGGAACGCGCTGTACGCGCGGTCGAGGAAGTCGACGCCGAACGCCGGCCCGCCGCTCAGCAGCACCGTGGTCCCGTGCGGGAAGCGCGCGGCCGGGATGTAGTCGTCGCGGATGCGGTCGACGAGGTCCATCGTCGGCTGCTCCCCGCTGTCGTGGCGGCCGGCGACGCGGATCTGGAACACGCGCCCGTCGGCGTCGACGAGGTTCGCCTGCCGCGCCTGGTCCGGCGGGACGAGCGCCGGCCCGATGATCGTCTGGGGGATGATCTCCGGGTCGCGCCGCAGCTCGGCGACGAAACGCTCCTGCGCGGCGACGACCTCGGGCTCGGTCGCGCCGCCCGCGCGATGGGTATCGACGACGAGCTGGTGCGGCGCGAGCGCACCCGGGCCCAGTGTCGTCTGCAGCACGTGCAGCCCGCGCGTCGACTCGGTGGTCAGCGGCACGCCGCGGTTGTCGCCGCCGGTCAGCGCGAGCCCGATGGCGGGCAGCGCGAGCGCGACCATGAGCCCGCCGGCGGCGCAGAACCACAGCACGGGGCGGCGCATGATCGAGGTCGCGAGCCCGTGCCAGAAGCCGGTCACGTCCTTCGCCGCGCGCCGCTCGAGCACGCGCCGCGGGATGATCCGCAGGCGGTTCACGCCGCGGCCCATCACCGACAGCAGGGCCGGCAGCAGGGTCGCCGACGCGGCGATCGAGACCAGCGGCACCAGCAGGCCTCCGACCCCCATCGAGCGCATGAACGGCAGCGGCATGAGCACCAGCAACGCGAGCCCGACCGCGACGACGCCGCCGGAGAACAGCGTCGCGCGGCCCGCGGTCGCCATCGTGGTCCGCAGCGCCTCGTGTGCGTCCTCGGTGTGGGCGAGCTCCTCGCGGTAGCGGAAGACGACGAGCATCGAGTAGTCGACCGCGATCGCGAGCCCGATCAGCGCGACGATGTTCGTCACGTAGATCGCCATCTCCATCAGGTGGGCGAAGATCCAGACGAACCCGAGCGTGACCGGGATCGTGATGGCGGCGAACGCGACCGGGACGGCGATGCCGCCGAGCGTGCCGAACATGGCGACCATGACGAGCAGCGCGATCGGTACCGCGATCGACTCGCCGCGCGCGAGGTCCTCGTTGAAGATGTCCTGGGTGTCGTGGTTGATCGCGGGATAGCCCGACAGGTACGTCGTCACGCCCTCGATGTCGCCGATCGCGCCCCGCAGCCTCGGCGTGAGCTTCGACGCATCCTGGTTCTCCAGCGGCGTCGCGATCTGGAGGTAGACGACGCCCCGGCCCGCCTCCTGGAGCGGCCCAGGCTTGCCGCCGCTGACCGCGCCGGCGGCGCGCGCGGCCGCCTCCTCCACCGCCGCGCGGTCTGCGTCGCCCTCGACGCCCTGGGCCACGAGCGTGAACGCGCCGTCCGAGCGGTCGTTCATACGGTCCTTCAGCAGCTCGAGCCCGCGCTCGGACTCGGCGCCGGGCACGCTGAAGCGGTTCGACAGCAGCCCGCCGAGGTTCGACGCGGCGAAACCGCCGAGCAGGAACAGCACGACCCAGAGGGCCAGGATCCGCCCGCGGTGCGCCACGACGAAGTCGGTCCATCTCGCCACGGGCCCGAAAGGATCGCGCGGATCGCCGTCGCTCGCCACCTTGGAAGTTGATCCGGACCGCGTCCGGAAGGTCGTTTCAGACCGCCCGACGGCGAGCACACTTCGTTGTGCAAGCAACTTCGAGGACAAGTGATGGACCTGGGTAGGACGATCCTGCGCGGCGCCGTCGGGCCGCTGATGATCGGCCACGGCACGCAGAAGCTCTTCGGCTGGTTCGGCGGTTACGGCCTCGAGGGCACCGGCGGGTTCTTCGAGAGCCTCGGCATGCGGCCGGGCAGGCGACACGCGACAGCGGCCGGCGCGGCGGAGACGCTCGGCGGCGTACTGGTGGCCGCCGGCGCGCTCACGCCGGTCGCCTCGACGCTGATCTCGAGCGTGATGATGACCGCGATCCGGAGGGTGCACGCCAAGAACGAGCCGTGGGTCACGAGCGGCGGCTACGAGTACAACGTCGTGCTGATCGCGACGATGGCGGCCCTCACGGAGGTCGGCCCGGGGCCGGCCGTCGGTCGACGCCGCGCTGGCGCCGAGGCTGCGCGGCTCCGGCTGGGCGATCGCGGCGCTCGCGGCGGCGGCCGCGGGATCCTGGCTGGCGACCGAGCGGTTCAACGAGCCCGAGGAGCCCGCGTTCGAGCGCGAGCCGCGGTTCCAGCGCGAGGAGGCTCCGGTCGGAGTCGCCTGAGCGCGGCGGGTACGGGCTCCCACACTCCGGAATGGCAGACGCGGAGACGCTGATCGCCGCCCTGCGGCTCGACCTGGTCGACGCCGCCGACTTCGCTCGCTGAACCGCGCGCCGTTGCCTCCGGCGCCGGGCGCTGGGAGACTGACCCCATGGCGATCTCGGGGGCCGAGGAGACGCAGCGGGCTGCCGCCCTGCTGCGGATCGCCACGCTGATCGCGCGCGAGGCGCCGGAGGAGGTCCTCTTCGCGACCGTCGCCGAGCACGTCGCCCGCCGGGCCGGGAGCGAGGCGGGCAGCGTCCTGCGCTACATCGGCGACGAGCGCGCCGTCGTCGTCGGCGTGTGGCGCGAGGACGGCCTGCGCGGGTTCCCCGTGAACGCCGAGCTGGACTTCGACGCTCGCAACAGCGCGCTGGGTCGCGTGCGGCGCACGCGCCGGCCCTCGCGTGCCGACAGTTACGAAGGGCACCGCGGCGAGCTCCCGGTGATGATGCGCTCGGTCGACGTCCGGGCCTCGGTGGCGGCCCCCGTGATGCTCGGCGACGAGGTGTGGGGCGCGGTCGTGGCCTCCACGACGCGCGACGAGCCGCTCCCCCCGGACTGCGAGAACCGGCTCGGCGACTTCACCGAGCTGGTCGAGCTGGCGATCGCCAACGCCGAGGCCAGGCGCCGGAGCGCCGCGTCGCGCCTGCGGATCATCGAGGCCGCCGACGAGGCGCGCCGCCGGCTCGAGCGCGACCTGCACGAGGGCACGCAGCAGCACCTGCTCGCGCTCACCCTCAAGCTGCGGATCGCGCACGGCCGCGCCGAGCCGGGGTCCGAGATCGCGCAGCTGCTCGAGGACGCGCTGGCGGAGGCGGATGTTGCCAACACCGAGCTGCGCGAGCTGGCCCGCGGGCTGTATCCGATCGTCCTCACCGAGCGCGGGCTCACCGCGGCGCTGCAGGCGCTGACGGCGCGGGCGGGCGTCCCGGTCCACATGCTCGAGCTCCCAAGTCGCCGGTTCCCGCGGATGGCCGAGACGACGGCGTACTTCGTCGTCGCCGACACGCTCGTGGCGGCGCGGGGCGGGCGCGACGTGACGCTGATGGTCGGCGACCGCGGCGACCGCGTCGTCGTGGAGATCCGCGCTTCGCATGCGTGCGAGCCGCTGCCGGGGCTCGCCGACCGCGTGGCCGCGGTCGGCGGGCGGCTGAAGGTCGACTCACGGCCCGACGGCTCCGTCGTGCGCACCGAGATCCCCTTCCAGCACTAGCGGACCGCGAACGCGACGGGCCGCGTCGCCGACCATTCGCCGCGCGTCCAGCGCACCTGGGTGCCGTCGGCGAGGCGCGCGAGCGCGTGGCCGCACGCCGGCTCGCCCCACAGCGTCGCCTCGAGCGGGCGCTCGTGCTCGGGCGTGTCCTGGAGCCCGGCGGCGACGTGGTCGGCCGGGTGGGTGACGATCAGCGAGCCGCGGCTGACCCACACCGGGATGCGCCCGAGCGGCGCGCTCGCCACCACCTCTCCCCCGCCCGCGACCTCCTCGCCCGTCCAGAAGTCGATCCAGTCGCCGCGCGGGAGGTCGACGTCGCGCTCGCGCGCACCGTCCTCGAGCACCGGCGCGACCCACAGCGACGGGCCGTAGCCGTAGGCGTCGGCGATCGCCCAGCCGCGCGGGTCGCCGGGGTCGCCGAGCAGGAGCGGCCGGACGATCGGCAGCCCGCAGCGGGCGGCGGTGGCGGCGGCCGCCCGCACGTACGGCACGAGCCGCTCGTGCAGCAGCACGTAGTCGCGGTAGAGCTCGAGCGTCTCGGCGTCGTAGGTCCAGGCCTCCTGCTCGAACCGCCCGTGGGCGTGCATGAGCGGGGTGAAGCAGCCGAACTGCACCCAGCGCAGGAGCAGCTCCTTCGGGCAGCGTGCCATCAGCCGGTCGCCGAGGTAGCCGCCCACGTCGTGCGACCAGTTCGAGAAGCCCGACGCCGCGGCCGTGAGCGTGGCGGCGACGAGCGTGCGGAGCGACCAGAAGTCGGACGGCTGGTCGCCTCCCCAGGTGACGCCGATCGACTGCTGGCCCGTCCAGCCCGGGCGGCCGAAGAGGACGCCGGTGCCGGGATGGACCTCGTCGAGCGCCCGCTGCATCGAGCGGCGGTAGAGGAGGCCCTGCGCCCATCCCGCCTGCGCGCCCGACCGCCCATCGGCGAACGCGACCTCACGCGGGTAGTAGAAGCCCTCGCCGTCGTCGGCCTTGATGCCCTCGACACCCATCGCCATGACCCGCTTGGCCTGCTCCCGCCACCAGGCCTCGGCGGCCGGCGAGGTGAAGTCGACCGGCGAGCCGGTGCCCATCCACCACGTCGCGACCCACGGCACGCCGTCCGCGCCGCGCACGAAGTGGCCGCCGCGCGCCGCCTCCTCGTAGTTGGGGGCAGGCGCGCGGTGCAGCTTGGCGGACTCCGCGTCGGGCGGTCGCTGGCCGTCGCTCGAGTCGAGGTTGACCCACGGGGTGACCCACACGACGGTCCGCACGCCGTCGGCGCGCATGCGCGCGATCAGCCCGGCGGGGTCCGGGAACTGGTGCGGGTTGAACTCCCACGTGTTGTATTGCGTCTCCCACGGCGAGTCGATCACGATCGCGTCGAGCGGGAGGCCGTGCTCGCGGTAGCCCTCGAAGTCGGCCTCGACGTCGCGCTGGTGCTCGTAGATGTCGCGGCTCTTCCAGTGCCCGTAGGCCCATTCGGGCAGCAGGACGGGCAGCGCGCCGGCGGCGCGCATGAACGCACGCAGGCGGGCGGCGGGCGTCGGGTCGCAGAACAGGTGCAGCCGCAGCGGCCCGGCGGCCTGGCGAGCGGAGATCTCGACCTCGTCGCCGAGCACGAACTGCGCTCCCGGCCCGTCGGTCTCGAGCCAGGCCGCCCAGCCGCGGGAGGCGAGCGCCCACGGAACCGGCGCGTAGTCGCCCTGCGGGATGCCGCCGAGGTCGAGCATGTCCGGCGGGCAGTCCGGGCCGGTGTATCGCCGGTCGGCGCCGAGGACCACCGACCGCCCCGCCTGGTCGACGTGCAGGCCGTGCCGGGCGCCCAACCCGGTGACGCGAAGCTCCGGATGCCCGGGCCAGCCGAACGCCAGCCGCCGCACATAAGGGGTCAGACCCCCGTCCCCGGAGGACGCTGCAATGCGGGTTTGCTCGTCCGACTTACGCCGTAAGGGGGTCAGACCCCGGCCGGGGTCAGACCCCTCGGTGGTGAGCTCGAGCGTGACCCGGTCGCGGGCGGGGAGGGTGACCTCGAGGGCACCTCGCGTGCCGTCCCCGAGCTCGAGCTCGATCCGGGCGCCGTCGCGTCCCAGCGGGGTGATTGTCAGCGGATCGCCGAGCGCCTCCTCGGCGACCACGCCCTCGGTCCACTGGATGAACTGGTCGCGGATCTCGCCGTCGCGGACGGTCGGCGCGATCGGACCGGCGATCCGGTGGCCGTCGCGGCGGATCGTGACCGCGAGCGGGGTCGTCGCGATCTCGACCGCCACGCGGCCGTGCTCGAGCACGACGACGGTTCGCCGCATCGCCGAATCGTTCCCCCGCCCGCCGCGATCCCCTCGCGTGTTCACAGGACGATCACCGGCTGATTGCCCGATCGTCACGAAATGGCTGCAAACCGGGGAGATCCTATGGAAGCGGAAATGGGGATCGAACACGACGGGAGCGACTGACGCATGAGCCCCACCACCCGCGCGGACCTGCACGTGCACTCCACCGCCTCGCAGATCTCGAGGCTGGGCGTGCAGCGAGCGCTCGGCCTGCCCGAGTGCGCGACACCGCCGCACGAGGTCTACGAGCTGGCCAAGCACCGCGGCATGGACTTCGTGACCATCACCGACCACGACACGATCGCGGGCGCGCTGCAGCTCATCGACCGGCCCGACGCGTTCATCTCCGAGGAGCTGACCGCAGACTTCGCCGGCGAGCCGCAGCAGGTTCACGTCCTCTGCTACGGCATCACGCCCGACGACCATGCGCGGCTGCACGAGCTGGCCGGCGACGTCGAGGCGGTTGCCGAGTATCTCCACGACCGGGAGATCGCTTGCGCGCTGGCCCACCCCTTCTACGCCGTCTCGGCGCCGCTCGCCCCCCGGCACCGGCGCCGCCTCGCCCAGCTGTTCCCCATCTGGGAGGTGCGCAACGGATCGCGCGCTCCCGAGCTGAACATGCCGGCCGCCATCTACATCGACACCCACGGCGGCACCGGCATCGGCGGCACCGACGATCACGCCGGGATTGACATCGGCCGGACGTGGACCGAGGTCCCGGCCGCCACCACGCCGGAGGAGTTCCTCGCGCACGTGCGCGCCGGGCGCGTGGAGACGCACGGCGAGCAGGGC
>JBKOYW010000071.1:0-4459 GCA_046744275.1 Actinomycetota bacterium | reverse complement strand
CATCCAGACCGTCCGCGAGGGTCTGCGGCTGGTGGCGCCGCTCGTCGGCGCCGCGCTGTTCGCGGCGGTGGGCGGCGCGGCCGTCGCGCTGCTCGACGCCGTCACGTTCGTGCTCGCGGCGGCGGCGATCGCGCTCATGCGGACGCCCGATCCGCGGCCCGTCAGGACCGCCGAGCGGATGCTGGCGGCCGTCGCCGCGGGCGCGCGCCACGTGGGCCACACGATCCCGCTGCGCCAGATGACCATCGCGTGCGCGGCGGCGCTGCTGTTCATCGGCTTCTCCGAGACGCTGACCTTCGAGGTCGTCGACATAGGCCTGAACCGGGATGCGGCATTCATCGGCGTGCTGCTCGCCGTCCAGGGCGTCGGCGCGGTCGCCGGCGCGGCCGTCGCCGCCGGGCTCGTACGGCGCGCCGGCGAGGTCGCTGCGGCCAGCCTCGGCCTGCTCGTGTTCTCGTTCGGCACGACGCTGCAGGTGAGCGGCTCGCTGGCCGTCGTGCTCGCCGGCCTCGTGCTGTTCGGGATCGGCGTGCCGCTGGTGCTGGTCGCCCTCTTCACGCTCCTCCAGCGCACGACGCCCGCGCCGCTCCAGGGACGCGTGTACAGCGCCGTCGAGGTGCTGGTTGGCGTGCCCCAGATGGTCTCGATCGCCGCCGGTGCGCTGCTCGTCACGCTGGTCGACTACCGCCTGCTGCTGCTCGCCGAGGCGGCGGTTGTTGCCGCCGCCGGCGCCTGGCTGATGACGCGCGCCGCGCAGGGCGTCTCGGCATCCCACTAACCTCGGATGCTCCATGGACGTCTCGCTGTTCTTCGCCGGCACGGCCGGCTCGGTGCCGACCGCACGGCGCGGCCTGCCCGCGCTGCTGCTACGCGCCGGCGGCGAGCGGATCCTGTTCGACTGCGGCGAGGGCACCCAGCAGCAGCTGCTGCGCTCGATCGGCCTGCCGGAGCTCGACTCGATCTTCATCACCCACTTCCACCTCGACCACTGGCTCGGGCTGCTCGGGATGTTCAAGACGTTCGACCTGCGCGCGCGCGAGCGGCCGCTGAGCGTGTACGGCCCGCCGGGGACGGAGCGCCTGTTCGCCGGACTGCGGCCGATCGTCGGC
The DNA here is from genome assembly GCA_046744275.1 of Actinomycetota bacterium. GTDB lineage: Bacteria > Actinomycetota > Thermoleophilia > Solirubrobacterales > Solirubrobacteraceae > DASSUW01. Next base: position 3,350 of record JBKOYW010000071.1, on the reverse strand, counting down.
CGCACCGGCTACCCGCTCGAGCTCGTCGACCTCGAGCCCCACGCCGAGATCCGCTTCGGCTCGTTCCTGATCACCCCGTTCCCGGTCAAGCACCGGATCGAGGCGTACGGCTACGCGTTCGTCGAGGACGAGCGGCCCGGCCGCTTCGACGTCGACGCGGCGCGCGAGCTCGGCGTGCCCGAGGGCCCGGCCTGGGGCCGTCTGCAGCGCGGCGAGGCAGTCGGCGGCGTCACGCCCGAACAGGTGATGGGGGAGACGCGCGCGGGCCGGCGGATCGTGATCTCGGGCGACACCGCGCCGTGCCAGGCGGTCGAGGTGTTCGCCCACCGCGCCGACGTGCTCGTGCACGAGGCGACGTTCATGGAGGACGAGCGCGACCGAGCGCGCGAGACCGCCCACTCGACCGCGCGCCAGGCCGGCGAGATCGCGCGTGACGCCGGCGTCGGCCTGCTCGCTCTCACGCACCTCTCGACGCGCTATTTCCCGCGCGAGGTCCGCGACGAGGCGCGCTCCGTGTTCCCGAACACGGTCGTCCCGCGCGACTTCGACGAGATCGCCGTGCCGTTCCCGGAGCGCGGGGAGCCGGCGCTGGTGAAGCCAGAGCGCGAGCCCGAGCCGGCGGCGGCGTCATGAGCGCCCGCTGGTTCCCGCTCGACGACGAGTGCGACGCCATCCACGGCCGCTTCCTGATGGCCCTGCGCCGCCACGCGCTCGACTGGCCGTCCTCGATCGACCCGAACCACTCCGGCGCATTCATGCTCGACGGCGTGCTGGCGACCTACGTCGACGTGGTCGACGACGAGGGCGTCGTGGCGACCTTGCGCGTGAATTACGACGGCTCGCTGCTGTACGCGGACGAGAGGGTCGGAGGGCTCGGCGTCTCCGGGTCGCCGGACGTGTGCGCGGCCGAAGGATCCCGCTGGTTCCTGGAGAAGCTTCAGGCCGTGCGCTGAGCGCGGCGGTTGCGTCTGCGCGCGCTGCTACCTTCCTGCCGTCCCTTTAACCCGGTCCCGTGAGGCCAGGAAGGAACGTGCGGATGAACCATGCAAAGGTCGTCCTCGACGAGGACGACGTCCGGCGGACGCTCGTACGCATCGCGCACGAGATCGTGGAGAAGAACGCCGGGCTCCCCGTGGCGCTGGTCGGCATCCACCGCCGCGGCGCGCATCTCGCCACCCGGCTGCACCGGCTGGTGTGCGACCTGCTCGACGAGGAGGTGCCGATCGGCGACATCGACATCGCCTTCTACCGGGACGATGTCGCGACCCGGCCGGTCGACCCGGCGGTGCACGACTCGCACCTGCCGTTCCGGCTCGAGGACTACACCGTGGTCCTCGTCGACGACGTGCTCTACACCGGCCGCACGGCGCGCGCCGGGATCGAGGCGCTGTTCGACTACGGGCGCCCCGCCCGCGTGCAGCTCGCCGTGCTGGCCGACCGCGGCCACCGCGAGCTGCCGATCCGGCCCGACTACGTCGGGAAGAACCTGCCCACCGCCCGCGACGAGCGGGTCAACGTCCGGGTGACCGAGCTCGACGGCGTCGACGAGGTCGCCATCGTCACCCTCCAGGAGGCCCTGGCATGAGGCACCTGCTGTCGATCGAGGACCTCGATCGCGCGACGATGGAGCGGATCCTCGATCGCGCCAAGTCCTTCACCGAGGTCTCCGAGCGCGAGATCAAGAAGGTCCCGGCGCTGCGCGGCCGGCGCGTGCTCAACCTCTTCTGGGAGGCGTCCACGCGCACGCGCTCGAGCTTCGAGCTCGCCGCCAAGGCGCTCAGCGCCGACGTCGTGAACCTCTCGAGCAGCGGCTCGGCCATCGAGAAGGGCGAGTCGCTCAAGGACACGGTGCAGACGCTGTCGGCCTACCGGCCCGACCTGATCGTGATCCGCTCGCCGCACGTCGGCGCCGCCCACCTGGTCGCGCGCTGGACCGACGCGGGCGTGGTCAACGCCGGCGACGGCAAGCACGAGCACCCGACGCAGGCGCTGCTCGACGTCTACGCGCTGCGCGACCGGATCGGCTCGCTCGAGGGCGCGAACATCTGGATTGTCGGCGACGTGCTGCACTCGCGTGTCGCGCGCTCGAACATCCACGCGTTCGGCGCGATGGGCGCGAAGGTGACGGTCTGCGGGCCGCCGACGCTGATCCCGCGCGGCATGGAGTCGCTCGGCTGCGAGGTCGAGTTCTCGCTCGACCGGCTCGGCGAGGCCGACGTGGTCTACGCCCTGCGGATGCAGAACGAGCGGATGACCGACTCGTTCGTGCCATCGATCCGCGAGTACGCCGCGCGCTACCAGGTCGACGGGCGCAGGCTGGCCTCGCGCCAGGTCCTGATGCATCCCGGCCCGGTCAACCGCGGCGTCGAGCTGGCCGCCGAGGTGATCGACTCGCCGCAGGCGATCATCGGTCAGCAGGTCGCGGCCGGGGTCGTGGTGCGGATGGCGGTGCTGTACGAGCTGCTGGCCGGGAGGGACGCGCCGCAGGGCGCGTCGAAGGCCTCGATCCCGGTGCCGGCGTGATGCTCGAGTCGCGGCCGACCGCCCCCGCCGACCTGCTGGTCCGCGGCGCCCACGTGCTCGACCCCCGCGCGGGCATCGACGCCCCGCACGACGTGCTGATCCGAGGCGGCGAGATCGCCGAGATCGCGGCGCCCGGCACGCTCGAGAGTCCCGACGAGGTCATCGACGGCACCGGCAAGCACCTGTTCCCGGGCTTCGTCGATCCGCACGTGCACCTGCGCACGCCCGGGCAGGAGCACAAGGAGGACCTCGACTCGGGCACCCGCTCGGCGGCGGCCGGCGGCTACGTCGCGGTGGTGGGAATGCCCAACACCGACCCAGTGGTCGACTCGGCGCCGGTGCTGCTCTCGCTGCGCGAGCAGGCGCGGCGCGAGGCCCGCGTGCCGGTCGGGTTCCTGGCCAGCGTGACCCGCGGCCTCGGCGGCGAGGCGCTGACCGAGATGGCCGAGCTGCGCGACTCCGGCGCGCTCGGGTTCACCGACGACGGCAAGCCCGTCCACCGGGCCGGGATCCTGCGCAAGGCGCTCCAGTACCAGCGCCTCGCCGGCGGCGTGCTGTGCCTGCACGAGGAGGACCCGACGCTCTCGGGCCGCGGCGTCATGCACGAGGGCAACGTGTCGGCGCGGCTCGGGCTGGCGGGCATCCCGTCGGTCTCCGAGTCGACGCTGATCGCGCGCGACGCCGCGCTCGCCGGCTACGAGGACGGGCGGATCCACATCCAGCACCTGAGCGCGCGCGAATCGGTCGAGGCCGTCGCCGCCGCCAAGGCGCGCGGCGTCAGGATCACCGCCGAGGCCTCGCCGCACCACCTCACCCTGACCGACGAG
>JBKOYW010000013.1:0-6547 GCA_046744275.1 Actinomycetota bacterium | reverse complement strand
GCGAGCGCGCGACGAGGTCTGAGCCGGGCAAGGGCGTGGAGCGCCATACCGTCAAAACCCTCGCGCGGAGCGCGACACGGAACTACGCCCAGATGTTGCGATTCTGTGCCGGAATCGCCACAAGACCGGAAATCCGGCCATCGGCTCTAGTTACCTGGCCGTAACCAAGTAGGGTGAAGTCATGGGCACGGAACGCCTGGCAGTTGAATTGGAGCGCAGAGACGACGGAATCGTGGTACTGCGCGTGAGCGGCAGGCTCGAGCACGCGACGGCGGCGCTGCTCGAGGGAGTCCTCCACTCGCTCCGCAGCGACCCGTCGACGATCGTCGTGGACCTCAGCGATGTCGACCACATCGACTCGCACGGACTGGACGTACTCCTCGAGGCCGAGGCGGACGCACGGCGGCGCAAGGCGTCGGTCGAGGTGATCGGCGTTCGCGAGAGCCTGCGCTCGCGCCGCTCGCCGCTCGAGGAATGACAGTCCCGTATCGTCGCCGGGCATGCCCCCGCGGCTCGACCTCGCCGGCTACCTCCGGAGACTCGCCATCCCCGACCCCGGCCCGCCGAGCCCGGAAGGGATGCGCGCGCTGCACGCCGCCCATGTCGAGCGGATCCCGTACGAGGCGATCGAGATCCAGCTCGGGCGGCCGACGACGGTCGATCCGTACGAGTCGGCCGAGCGCATCGTCGCCCGCCACCGGGGCGGCTACTGCTACCACCTCAACGGAGCGTTCTCGCTGCTGCTCGAGGCGCTCGGCTACGACGTCACGTGGCACCGCGGCGGCGTCCAGAACCGCTCGGAGCCGCGCCCGGTCGGCGCCATCGGCAACCACCTGGCGCTCACCGTCGACGGCCTCCCGGACGACCGCTGTCCCGACGGCGTCTGGCTGGTCGACGCCGGCCTCGGCGACGCCCTGCACGAGCCGCTCCCGCTCGCCGAGGGCCGCTACCACCAGGGGCCGTTCGTCTACGAGCTGCGGCGGTCGGAGGTCGAGCCCGGCGGCTGGCGGTTCGAGCACGACCCGACCGGGAGCTTCACCGGCATGGACTTCCGGCCCCAGCGCGCGACGACCGACGCCTTCCAGGAGCGCCACCGCTTCCTGTCGAGCTCTCCAGACTCGCAGTTCGTGCGCACCTGCTCGGTCCAGCGCCGCGACGCGGGCGGGATCGACATCCTGACCGGCTGCGTCCTCAAGCGCATCGGCCAGGACTCCACGAGCCCGCGCACGCTCGAGACGCGGAACGAGTGGTTCGAGGCGCTCGCGGACGTGTTCGATCTCCCGCTCACAGACGTGAGCAGGCGTGAGCGCGAGACGCTGTGGGCGCGCGTCCACGACGCCCACGAGGCGTGGCTGGCCGCTCAGTACTCGCGGTACGCGCGCCAGACGTAGTAGAGGCCCCAGATCGCGAGCACCATGAACGCGAGCCAGAGCATCGCGCCCAGCCCGCCCGCGTCCCACATCCGGCTGGTGGCCACGAGCGTGATCGCCCCGAGCGCGATCGCCGCGTAGAGGATCCCGCGATTGCGCTCCTCGAGCCCGAAGATCGTCTCGCGGTGCTCCAGGTACATCCGGTAGCCGAAGAACAGCAGGCCGCCGATGAAGATGATGCTGAGCAGGTTGGAGATCGTGACGCTCGCGGTGCCGCCGCCCGGCACGAGCCAGACGGCCAGCGCGAGCCCCACGATGATCGCGATGTTGCGCAGGTGCTTGCCGCGGTCCGATCCCACGGTCCCCAACGATACCCGTGTCGCTCGAGTGAGCCCGGTCGCGCTGCCGCCTAGGCGGACGCCACGACGGTCTCGGCAGCGTCTTCGACGGCCTCCGCCGCCGCAGGCTGCCGCGCCGCCGTCACCTCGGGCGCGGCGCCGGCGTCGACCGGCTCGGCCGCGAACCTATACCCGATCCCGAAGTGCGTGTGGATGTACCGCCAGCCCGGCGAGGCGCGCTCGAGCTTCTGGCGGAGCTTGCGTACGAACACGTCGACCGAGCGGTCGCCGTGCACCATCGCGTAACCCCACACGCGCTCGTAGATCTCCTCGCGCTGGAGCACCTGCCCCTCGGCCTCGGCCAGGAGCTGGATGAGCTCGAACTCGCGACGCGTGAGGTCGACCGACTGGCCGCCGGCGAACGCCTGGAACTGGTCGGCCCGGATCTCGACCTCGCCGACCGCGACCGGCGACGAAGCGACCCGCGCGTCCGCGCGCTTGCGGCGCCGCACGACGGCCTCCACGCGGGCGATCAGCTCCTCGGGATGGCACGGCTTGGTCACCCAGTCGTCCGCCCCCAGGCGCAGGCCCCGCACGCGCTGGGCCACGCTCGACTGACCGGTGCACACGACCACCCCGAGGTGCGGGAGCCGCGCGCACAGCTTCTCCAGGTATGTCCAGGCCTGCGGACCGAGGACCGCAAGGTCGAGGACCACCGCGTTGAGCCGCATCGCCACGAGCGCGTCGAGCGGCACCGGCGAGGCGAGCACACGGTGCTGCCAGCCGGCCGTCCCCAGGCGCTTCGTCAGCACCTGCAGGAACCCGCTGTCGGAGTCGAGGATGGCGAGGCGAACCGCCGGCTGCGTCGTCGTCGTCATCGCGCCACCAGCATAGGGGGAACGGAAGACACGCACGCGATCCCCTGAAGTCCCGGTAACAGGATGGTCACAACCGGTTCACCCCGCAACCAATGATCCCGCATCGTGCGGAATCACGAATCACACGTGGGAAGCGTCAGAGAACTCTCTGAAGAGGCCGGTGACCACGAACGCCACCTGCTCGCCGATGTCGACGGCGTTGTCGCCGATTCGCTCGAGCGCGCGCGCCACGAGCATCATCGTCATCGCCCACTCGCGCCGATCCTCGTCGGTGCCGATCTCCACCGCGCGGCGGAACACCTCGCGGTTGAGGTGGTTGATCTCCTCGTCCTGGCGGACGAGATCCTGCGCGAGCGACACGTCGCGCAGCACGAACGCCTGCTTGGCCTGGGCGACCTCGGAACGGGCCAGCTTGCCCATCCTGAAGATGCGCTCGAGCATCGCGTCGTCGGACGGCGGCTCGTGGCCGACCAGCGGCAGCACCTTGGCGATGTTCACGCACTGGTCGCCCATCCGCTCGGCGTGCTTGATCACGTGCAGGAGCGCGGCGACGGTGCGGAGGTCGCCCGCCACGGGCGCCTGCAGCGCGAGCAGCGAGAGGATCCCCTGGTGGACCTCCAGGAAGCGCCCGTCGATCCGGTCGTCGTCGTTGACGACGATCGCAGCCAGCTCGATGTCCTGGTGCTCGAGCGCCTCGAGCGTGCGGTCGAGCGTCGTGACGACGAGGTCCAGGGCGCCGAGCGCCTGCTCCTCCAGGCCGCGAAGCTCGTCCTGGAAGTGAACCCTCGCCTGCTCGGCCATTAGCCCACCTTGCCGGTCACGTAGTCCTCGGTCCGCTTGTCGTCCGGGTTGGTGAAGATCTTGTCGGTCGGCGCGTATTCGACCACGCGACCGGTGCGGTGCTTCTCGCCGGCGTCGAGCTCGACCGTGAAGAACGCCGTCATGTCCGAGACCCGGGCGGCCTGCTGCATGTTGTGGGTGACGATAACGATCGAGTAGTTCTTCTTGAGCTCGAGCATCAGGTCCTCGATGCGCCCGGTCGAGATCGGGTCGAGCGCCGAGCACGGCTCGTCCATCAGCAGCACGTCCGGCTCGGTCGCCAGCGCGCGGGCGATGCACAGGCGCTGCTGCTGGCCGCCGGACATCCCGAAGGCGTTCGTCTTCAGCCGGTCCTTGACGTCGTCCCACAGCGCCGCACGCTTGAGCGCGCCCTCGACGATCTCGTCCATGTCCCCCTTCATCCCCATCACGCGCGGGCCGAAGGCGATGTTGTCGTAGATCGACTTCGGGAACGGGTTCGGCTTCTGGAACACCATCCCGATCCGCTTGCGGACCTGGACCGGATCGATCTTGTCGTCGTACAGGTCCTGGTCGTGGTAGATGACCGCGCCCTCGACGCGAGCGGTGGGGATGAGGTCGTTCATCCGGTTCAGGCAGCGGATGAACGTCGACTTCCCACAGCCGGACGGCCCGATCAGCGCCGTGATCTGGTAGCGCGCGAGATTGACGGTGATGTCCGTGACCGCGCGATGGTCGCCGTAGAACACCGCGACGTCGCGCACGTCGAAGATCGGCTTCGCGGTCGCCTCGGCGGGAACTTCGTGGGCGTGCGCCGCGGCCTGAGTCGAGACGAACCGGCGATCCTCCTGCGGCTGCGCCTCGGGCTCGATCGCGGTCTCGTCTCTCACGTTCTCGGGCATGTCGGGTTCCTCTACCACTTCTGCTCGTATCGATTGCGGAGCCAGATGGCGATGGAGTTCATGAGCAGCAGCATGATCATGAGAACGCAGATGGCGCCTGCCGCCCGCGCGACGAACTCCTGGTTCGGATCCTGCGTCCAGGCGAAGATCTGGATCGGCAGCGCCGTGAAGGCGCTATCGAAGCTCTCGGGGTTGAACCGTAGCGATACACCCGCTCCCACGACCAGCAGTGGCGCCGTCTCGCCGATCGCGCGTGAGAGCGCGAGGATGACGCCGGTGGTGATACCGGCGATCGAGCCGGGAAGCACCTGCTTCCAGATCGTCTGCCACTGCGTTGCGCCGAGCGCTAGCGACCCCTCGCGGATCGACGGCGGCACGGCACGGATCGCCTCGCGCGACACGATGATCACGACGGGCAGCACGAGGAGAGCGAGCGTGATGCCGCCCGCGAGCAGGACCGGCCCCATCGAGAGCGGGCCGCGGACGATGAAGGCGAGACCGAGGATGCCGTAGACGACCGACGGCACGCCCGCGAGATTCTGGATGTTGACCTCGATCAGACGGTTGAACCAGCGGTTCCCGTCGGCGTACTCCTCGAGGTAGATGGCCGTCATCACGCCGAGCGGGATCACGAGCACGGCGCAGATGATCATCAGGTAGATGGTCCCGACGATCGCGGACTCGATGCCTGAGTTCGCCGGGATCACACGCGACGGGAAGCTCGTGAGGAAGTCCCAGCTGAGGACCTCGATGCCGTCGCTCGCGAAGTCCCAGATGATCGCGCCGAGGCCGACGAACGCGACTCCCACGGCCCCGTACATGAGCAAGCTGAAGTACCTGCTCGAGGCGGCCTCTCCGCCCGACCGGCGAGGGATCACGGTGTCCTGCGTCCGCGCAGCGGACGCGATCTGCGCGCCGGTCATTCGTACACCTGCCGGTACTTGCGGACGAGCCGGATCGAGACGAAGTTGAGGATCAGCGTGATCACGAACAGCGTGAAGCCGACGGCGAAGATCGTCAGGTACTCGACCGAGCCGGCGGGGATGTCACCGCGGGCCTGTGCCGCGATGTAGGCCGCCATCGTCTGGAAGCTCTCGCGCGGATCGAGCCCGAGGTTGGCGGTCTGGCCGCCGGCGATAAGCACCAGCACGGTCTCACCGACCGCGCGCGACGCGCCCAGGATGAGCGCGGCGACGATGCCCGACAGTGCGGCCGGGAACACGATCCGCAGTGACACCTGGAGCTTCGACGCGCCGAGCCCGAACGCGCCCTCGCGAAGCGAGGCGGGCACGGCGGACATCGCGTCCTCGGCCACCGACGCGATCGTCGGCAACACGAGCAGCCCCATGATCAGACCCGCGCCGAGACCGTTGAACACGCCCACCCCGATGCCGAGGAGGTCATTCAGGATCGTGGGCGAGAAGTACGTGAGCGCGAAGTAGCCGAACACGATCGTCGGCACGCCGGCGAGCAGCTCGAGCACCGGCTTGACTACCAGGCGCAGACGCCGGGGCGCGTACTCGGAGAGGTAGACCGCGCACAGCAGGCCGAGCGGGATCGCGACGGCCAGCCCGATCAACGAGAGGTAGATCGTGCCCCAGACCAGCGGGAGCACGCCGAACGACTGCTGGGGACCGGCGAACTGCGGTGTCCACTTGGTGCCGAAGATGAAGTCGCCGATCGGCACCTCGCCGAAGAACTCGATCGACTCGAACAGCAGCGACCCCACGATCAGCAGGGTCGTCACGACCGACAGGGCGGCCGCCGCCATCAGCGCGATCTTGACGACCGTCTCGAACCGAGAACGGGCTGTGGGGGTCCGGGTCAGGTTGACCCGAACCCCCTGCGCGCCGGGCGCTGCCGCAAGGCGCGGCTCGGCCATGAGGCTAGGCGCCTCCCTCCAGCGAGGAGAGCTCGGACTGGGCCTTGGAGGCTTGCTCCTCGGTCAGCGGCACGATCTGCGCCGCCTCCGCGATCGCCTGCTGATTGGCGATGACGAAGTCCATGAACGCCTTCACCTCGGGCTTCGCGATCGCGTCCTTGGAGGGGTACATGAACAGCGGGCGGGAGAGCGGCGTGTAGGAGCCGTCCTGGACGGTCTCGGAGGTCGGCGCGACGCAGCCGCCGCCTCCGTCGACCTGCACCTCGTTGAGCTTGTCCGTGTTCTGCTCGTAGTACGAGAGGCCGAAGTAGCCGAGGCCGCCCTCGGTGCCGGCGACGCCGGTCACCAGCTGGTTGTCGTCCTCGGACGCCTCATAGTC
>JBKOYW010000459.1:0-5321 GCA_046744275.1 Actinomycetota bacterium | reverse complement strand
CGCTCGGGCGCTGGCCCGTGGGCCGGGATCAGCTTCAGCGCCACCGGCCGGTCGAGCCGCTCGTCATGGGCCGCGTAGACCGTGCCAAAGCCACCGGACCCGAGCCGCCGACCCAGCCGATAGCGCGCGGCGACGAGCTGGCTCGGCGCGACCTCCGTGGCGTCCATCCGAACCCCCTTCGACGGCCAGTTGCAGGACCCTTCCGTCGCTACCGCCGGGCGTGTTGGTATTACTGGACCCCTTATCAAGGGTCGATCAGGTGCGGCGAGATGGCGCCGCACCTCGAGGAGACGAACTTCCAGCCTTGTCCTTCTTCGACGAGGACGACGAACCCCGCCGGACGCCGAGGCCGCGACGCGCGCGACCGGCCGGCGGTGGTGTCGCCACAGCAGATTCCCAGACGCTTCTGATCCGCCGCGCGGTCGCCGGCATCGGCATCGTGCTCGTCCTGCTGCTGCTGATCTTCTTCGTCGACTCCTGCCGCGACAGCCAGCGCGAGAACGCGCTCAAGGACTACAACCGCCAGCTCTCGACGATCGCCGCCGAGTCCTCGCGCCAGGTCAGCGCACCGTTCTTCCAGCTCCTGACCGAGGGCGCCGGCACCTCGCCGCAGGACCTGCAGACCCAGATCTCCGGGTATCGCGTCCAGGCCGAGCAGCAGTACGAGCAGGCGAAGCGGCTCGACGTGCCGGGCGCCATGCGCGGCGCCCAGGAGTCCGCCCTGATCGCACTCGAGTGGCGGCGCGACGGGCTCGACCGGATCGCCCAGGAGATCCGTCCCGCGCTCGGCGACGAGAGCGAGCAGGCCGACGCCGCGATCGAGCAGATCGCCGCCCAGATGGAGACGTTCCTGGCCTCCGACGTCGCCTGGGACACCCGCGTGATCCCGTTCATCAACAACGCCTTCAACGAGTCCGAGATCGGCGGCCAGGAGATCAGCCGATCGGTGTTCCTGCCCGACCTGGACTGGCTGGAGCCGGAGACGATCGCCCAGGTGCTCGACCAGCAGCTCACGAGCGGAGGGGACGGCGGCGGCGAGCCCACGGGGCCGGGCCTGCACGGCTCCGGGCTTGACTCGACGAACTACGGCGACGTGACGCTCCAGCCCGGCGTCAGCAACCAGCTCACGTTCGAGCCCGGCACGGGGTTCACCGTGAACTTCACGAACCAAGGCGAGAACGACGAGTTCGACATCAAGGTGACGCTCCGGATCCAGGCCGAGGGCGAGGACCCGATCACGACGTCGGAGACGATCCCGAAGGTCGCCGCCGGCGCGAGCGCCACGGCCGAGCTCCCGCTCGAGGACCAGCCGCCGCTCGACACCGCGGTCACGATCCGCGTCAACGTCGCGCGCGTGCCGGGCGAGGAGAAGGTCGACAACAACAAGTCCGAGTACCCGGCGCTGTTCACGCGCGGCTGATCCGTCCCCGCCGCCCCCCGCTACCGCCGCTCGTAGACTCTTCGCCCCAGTGAACGACCTGACGGATCCAGCCGGCCTCGTCGCGCTGGGCGCCGGGGCGCTCGCGCTCGTGGCGCTCATCCTCGCCATCGTGCTGGCGGTCAAGCTGCGCCGCCTGCGGGCTGCGCAGGAGGTCGTGCTCGGAACGAGCGGCCGCGACGACCTCGTCGCGCACGCCAGCTCGCTCCAGGGCGCGTTCGAGGTGCTCCACGGGCGCGTCGAGGAGGTCGCCGAGCGGCTCGACGCCCGGATGGCCGACGCCGAGCGCCGGCTCGACGGCGCGATCGCCCACCGCGCGCTCGTCCGCTACGACGCCTACGGCGAGCTGTCCGGCCACCAGTCGATCTCGCTCGCGCTGCTCGACACCGACCGCAACGGCGTGGTGCTCTCCTGCATCGCCCACCGCGACACCGCGCGCCTGTACTGCAAGCAGGTCGTCGAGGGCCGCGGCGAGCACGAGCTGTCGCCCGAAGAGGACGAGGCGATCCGGCTGGCGCTCACCGGCGAGGCGCCGCGCACCGTCACGCTCGACTGATGCGCGTCGGCTACCTGGGCCCGGATGGGACGGTCAGCCACGAGGCGCTGCTGTCGACCCCTGGCTCGGCGGCGTTCGAGCTCGCGCCGCTGCCGACGCTCCACGAAGCGGTGATCGCGGTCCACAACGGCGACGTCGACCGCGCGCTGGTCCCGATCGAGAACTCGCTCGAGGGCTCGGTGAACCCTACGCTCGACGCGATCGCGTTCGAGACCGAGGACGTCGTGATCGTCGGGGAGTTGCGCCACCCGGTCCACCTGCACCTCGTCGCCGCCGGTCCGCTCGCGCTGGACGAGATTCGCGTGGTGGTCTCCCACCCGCAGGCGAGCGGCCAGTGCGGGCGGTTCCTGCGCGAGAACCTCCCAGGCGTGCCGGTCGTGGCCGCACGGTCGACCGCCGACGCGGTGCGGCAGGTCGCGGGCGGGTTCGAGTCCGGCGCGGCGGCGATCGGCACCCGCAGCGCCGCCGATCGCTACGGCTGCGCGATGCTGCGCGAGGACGTCGAGGACGATCCCGGCAGCGAGACGCGCTTCGTGTGGATCGCCCGCGCGGGCACCGAGCCGGACCCCGGGGGCGGCGGGCCCTTCAAGACCGCTTTGATGTTCTGGGGCGCCGGGTCGGCGGGTCCGGGCTGGCTGGTGCGCTGCCTGGCCGAGTTCGCCGAGCGGGACGTCAACCTGACCCGGATCGAGTCGCGCCCGCGGCGACAGCGGCTCGGCGAGTACATGTTCTTCCTCGACTTCGACGGCCACGTGGCGGACCCGGCGGTCGCCGCCGCCGTCGACGGGCTGCGCACGCACGCCGACGTGGTCCGCGTTCTCGGGTCGTTTCCAGCTGCGTGAGCCGGGTGGGTGGATCTGCATCACTGGCTACACTCCCGATCAGCGATGGGCTCACGGACTCCAGTACCACCACTGGGGTCCGTGCCGCATGATGGTCACCAGCGGCACGGACCGAATACCGACGGCACTGGCCGTTGGTCTGGTGGTCGTGTGCTGGTGCTCAACGCGACGTACGAGCCCATCAACGTGTGCACAGTGCGCCGCGCGACGGTGCTTCTGCTCAAGGAGAAGGCCGAGGTCATCGAGATCGGCGCGACCGACCTGCACTGGGCGACCGGCTCGCTGCCGAAGCCGGTCGTGATCCGGCTGGTGACCTACGTCCGCGTCCCGCGCGACAGCCACAAGCGCAAGATCACCCGGCGCGCCGTGTTCGCGCGCGACGGCTGGCAGTGCATGTACTGCGGCGCTCGCTCGAGCCTGACCGTCGACCACGTGATCCCGCGCTCGAAGGGCGGCGGCTCGGGCTGGGACAACATCGTGGCCTCGTGCGCGCCGTGCAACCGCCGCAAGGGCGACCGCCTCCCACACCAGGTCAACATGCACCCGCGGATCAAGCCGCGCACGCCGTCGCCCCACATCTTCATCCAGCTCGCGTCGCCGACGATCCCGGCGACGTGGAAGCAGTACCTGCCGCTCCAAGAGGCGGCGTAACCCGAAATCCGGCGTGACGCCGAGCCCTCGCGGGTAGACAGCGACCCGGCGCCGGCTGAGGACGCCGGCGAGGGATAGGGGGTTTGTCGACATGAGTCGGACCGGAGCGGCTCAGACGGGGCGCGCCTGGAGGCTGGCGGCTGCCATCGCGCTGACGATCGGCTTCTACACGCTGGCGCTGGTCATGGCCGCGGCGCTGCTGGGGGTCGCCATCCTGCCATGGGTGCTTGGGGGCGGCGGCAACCTCTGGGTGTCGCTGACCGGGCTCGTCCTCGGCGTCACCATCCTCGTGGCGATCTTCCCGCGGCGCAGCGGGTTCGAGCCGCACGGCGTGCGCGTGACCAGCGCCGACCAGCCGCGTCTGCTCGCCATGATCGAGGACGAGGCGAAGGCCACCGGCGCCCGCGCGCCTGACGAGGTGTACGCGACGCTGGAGGCGAACGCCTCCGTCATGCAGGCCGGCCGCGGCCGCCGCGTGATGTTCGTCGGCGTGCCGCTCCTGCACATCCTGTCCGAGCGCGGGATGCGGGGCGTGATCGCGCACGAGTTCGGGCACTACGCGGGCGGCGACACGCGGCTCGGCCCGTGGATCTACCGGACGTACGACGGCGTCGCCCGGACGATCTCCCACCTGACCGACGAGGACGGCGACGAAGGGTGGACGCAGTGGGCCGTCCGGCAGCCGTTCATCTGGTACGGGAACGCGTTCATGCGCATCACCGCCGCGATCAAGCGCCGCCAGGAGTTCGCGGCCGACATGAAGGCGGTCGAGCGGGCCGGGCGCGACGCGTACGTCGAGGCGCTGCGGCGCATCCACGCCTACGCGCCGGCCTTCGACGCCTACTGGGAGCACGAGGTCAGCACCGTCCTGATGGCCGGCCGCCGGCCGCCGGTGGTCGCCGGCTTCGGGACGTACGTGCACAGCCGGGCGATCGAGCGGGCGGCGGACGAGTTCCTCGAGCACCAACTCGCAGAGGCCACCGACCGGTACGACTCCCACCCCTCGCTCAGCGAGCGGATCGCGGCGGTCGACGCGTGCCCGCCCGGCGAGGCGGACGGCTCGCCGCCCGCGATGTCGCTCCTGCGCGACCCCGACGCGCTCGAGACGGACCTGCTCGTCGCGCTGTTCGGCCCCGAGGCGGGCGAGCTGCCCACCCTCGCGTGGGACGACGTCGGCCGCGAGATCTACCTCGAGCGAGCGCGGGCGCTGTGCGCGGCGCACGGCGAGCTGCTCGGCGACGCCACCGCCGGAGAGCTCGCGGAACTCGCGCAGGATCTCGGTCGGCTCGCCGGCCGGCTGCAGGCGCGCGAGCCCGAGCTGCCGCCGGAGGCCGCACCGGACTTCGCCGCGACGCTGCTCGCCGAGGCGCTGCTGGTCGCGCTCGAGTGCAGCGGCTGGACCGTCGAGACCGCACTCGGCGAGCCGCTGACCGTCCGCCGCGGCGACGAGCTGCTCGACCCCTACGAGATCGTCGGCGGGCTGCGCAGCGACGACGTGGCCGGCGCCGGCTGGCGCGAGCGGGCGGCCGCGCTCGGCATCGCCGAGCTCCCCCTGCGTCCGCCGGTGGACGACGACGAGGCGCGCTCGGCGCACCCAGAGCGCGCGGCGGCGGGCTGAGAACGAACGAAGGCCCCGGGTCGACTCCCGGGGCCTTCGCACAACTCGCTGGACTGTGATGCCGCCAAGGGCTGTCTAGGCGGCCGGGGGGACCAACTCCGGCGCCGATGGCGGCGGTGTCACGGTGTGGATTCCGCTCCAGCGGGTCCAGCACCGGCTGCTAGCGGCCGGACACCTCCAGGGTCCCACAAGAACTGTCACTCAACTTCGGACCAC
>JBKOYW010000167.1:0-3457 GCA_046744275.1 Actinomycetota bacterium | reverse complement strand
ATCAGCCTCAGCCTGGGGCACTCGAATCCCTCAGGAAACAGCCGACGCCCGCGGCCCTGCACGACGGGATAGACGAACAACCGATACTCGTCGACCAGGCCGGCCCCGATCAGGGTGTGGCACAGCGTGATGCTGCCGGTTACGACGATGTCCTGGCCCGGCTGCTCCTTGAGCGCATGGACCTCCTCGACGGGGTCACCGGCCAGGACCGTGGAGTTCTGCCACTGGGGATCGGTCATGGTCGAGGACACGACGTACTTCTGCACTCGGTTGAGGTAATCGCTGATCCCTGTGGGATCGTCGGACAGCTCGGGCCAGTAGCCGCGCAGATCCTCGAAGGTCCGCCGGCCCACGAGAAACCCGTCCGCCTGACGGTCCTGGCGGTGCAGTTCCTCGAGCAGGTCCGAGTTGTCGGCGTCGCCCTGCCCCTCAGGGTCGAACCAGTCGCCGAGCATCTCGATTGCGCCGTCGACCGTGATGTTCTGGGTGATCGCGAGGGTACGCAAAGCAGGCCTCCTCGGCTCGGGGTCCATGGCATCGTTCGGGTCTCCAGACGAGACCACGGCCACGCTTCAAACTCATCGCGAGTGGGATGAGGGCTGCACGTGCGATCGGACTACGGACCGCCCGTCTGTTGCGTCCACCGGACGGTGGATATGGGATGCGCCGCTGCGGCGCGACGCTGGCAATCTGAGCTCGGGTGACTTGACGCCTTCGTCACTCGCGACATCTCGGGACCGTCACGTCGCAGAGGAGCGCCATGATCACCCTTCGTACTTCAGAACGCCGGCAGATGCCGCTCGCAGGAGCCGCGCTCGCCGGCGTCGTCTACATCGCCGCCTGGATCGTCGGTCTGGCGATCTGGCCGTCTAACGTCGCGATCACCGACTCGAGCCGGGAAGTCGTCAACGTCTACGGCGCGCACCGGGCCGTTGGAGTCGCGCAGTTCCTGCTGGTCGAGGGCGTCGCGGCGATCGCGCTGCTGTTCGTCCTCGTCGCGGTTGCGCGTGCCGCCGATCACGCCGGCGCCGTTGCTCCGTCACGTCTTATTCTCGGTGCCGGCCTGACCGCCTGTCTGGTCTCCCTCGCGGAGGGCGTCCTCGGCGTGGTGCTTGTGACATCGCTCGCTTCACCGGCCCACGTCCATCGTGCGGGCGAGGTCTTCGACGCGATCAACCGGCTCGACGGCCTCAAGATGCTCCTGCTCGCCACTGTGATCACGACCGCCGTGCTCGCGCGCCGCGCAATCGGCCTGCCCAGGTGGCTGAGCGCGGCCGGCGTAATGGCGAGCCTCGCGCTGCTCGTCTCCGGCATTGGCTATCTCGCGCTCGACGGCGCCCTGGCGTACGCGGCGGTCCTGTCGCTTCCGCTGCTGCTGATCTGGGTCTCGGGGACGGGCCTCGGGGTCAGCCAACATCTTCGAAAGCCAAAGGAAGCACGATGAAGATCCACGCGATTCAGACTGGAACCGTCGCCCTTACAGCCAGCTGGCGCGAGGGCGTCGGTCACGGCAGGCGCCGCCTCCTCAACACCGTGCTCGACAGGGAGTGGACGGAGCCGCTGCCGATCTACGCCTTCGCGATCGAGCATCCCGAGGGCGTGATCGTGGTCGACACGGGCGAAACAGCCCGAGTTGCCGACCCGGGCTATCTCCCGCGCTGGTCGCCCTTCTTCCGCTTCGCAGTCCGCGAGCAGGTCGAGCGCAACGAGGAGATCGGCCCGCAGCTCGAGCGGCTCGGGATCCGGCCACGCGATGTGCGCTGGGTGGTGATGACACATCTCCACACCGACCACGCCGGCGGGCTGCCCCACTTCGCGAACAACGAGATCCTCGTGTCGCGAACCGAGATGCAGTACGCGACCGGCCTGCGCGGTCGCCTGCGGGGCTACGTCAACAAGCCCTGGCCCGATTGGTTCGACCCGACCCTGGTCGACCTGCCCCCAGTCGAGTTCGGGCCGTTTCCCGCGAGCCTGGCGCTGACCCGGGCGGGCGACGTCGTGCTCATCCCCGTCCCGGGCCACACCCCGGGCCAGCTGGCGGTGATCGTCAAGGAAGACGAGCACAGCGTCCTCCTTGCCGGCGACAGCTCGTACACCCAGGACGCGATGCTGCGCGGCGCAGTGGACGGTGTCGGTCCCGACGAGGCCGCCGAGCGGCGCACCCACGAGCGCATCCGCGCCTACGCCGGCGCAACGCCGACCGTCTACCTGCCATGCCACGACCCCGAAACCGCCGTCCGGCTCACCGAGCGCCGGATCGTCGGATCGGTCGAGCGGAGGGCGGCCGCGTGACCCGGTTCGAGACCAGCGTCCGCATCGGACGCCCGATCGAGGAGGTCTTCGCCTTCGTCTCGGAGCCGCTCAACTTCCCGCAGTGGAACTCGGCGGTCCGGGCCGTTCGGAAGACGCGCGGACGTGACCGCGAGGTGGGCTCGACGTACACGATGGAACGCGAGCTACCGAGCGGGGGCGTCCAGAACGACTTGGAAGTCGTCGCCAACGAGCGGCCCACCGAGTTCGGCATCCGTACGACGTCGGGGCCCACTCCGTTCAGCTACCACTACGCGTTCTCCGCGGCGAATGGCGAGACGGTCGTTCGGCTCGGCGCAGTCGTGGAGCTCGACGGCCCCGCGGCCCTGCTGGGCCCGCTGGCGGGGCGTGCGGTCAAGCGCGGCGTGGACAGCAACTTCGCCGAGCTGAAGCGCATCCTCGAGCGGACACTCCCCGCGTGACGTGGCATCCGCGCCAGCTGGGCCAGCAGACCGGACGCACCTTTCTCGTGACCGGCGCCAACAGCGGCATCGGCTTCGAGTCGGCCCGCGAGCTGGTCGAACGCGGCGCCCACGTCGCGTTGGCGGTGCGTGACACGGCCAGGGGCGAGCAGGCCGCGGCGCGCCTCACAGGGTCAGGCGCGACGAGCGTCGTCGAGCTCGACCTGTCCGACCTCGATCAGGTCGCGGCATGCGCGACGACGCTGCTCGCCCGCCACGACGACCTCTCCGCGCTGGTCTGCAACGCCGGCGTCATGGGCGGGCCGTTCCTGGTCACCCCGCAGGGCTTCGAGCGCCAGATGGCCACCAACCACCTCGGTCACGCCGCGCTGGTCGCCGCGCTGTGGCCGCTGCTGCACGCGAGCGCCGCGCGGGTCGTGGTGGTGTCGAGCACCGAGGCGCGCGGCGGGCACCTGTCGCCGCAGACGACCCGGGAGCAGCTCCTCAACCCGGCGCCCTACGACGGCCGGCAGGTCTACCGGAATAGCAAGCAGGCGAACCTGCTGTTCGCGCAGGAGCTGCATCGCCGCTGTGGCAAGGCCGGTTCGCCGGTCAGCGCGGTCGCCGTGCACCCGGGTGCCAGCGCGACCAACCTGTTCGCCCGCCAGCTCGAGCGCGCCGGCCACCGCCGGCTGGCCTCTGTCAGCACGGTCGTCAGCCGGGTGCTGCTCCAGTCGGCCGCTGCC
>JBKOYW010000140.1:0-6989 GCA_046744275.1 Actinomycetota bacterium | reverse complement strand
ATCATCGTCTCCATCATCAGCAGCTCGCCCGACGGGCGGATGGCGACGAGCGCCTCCTTGGAGCGGATGACCACGCGCGCGATCGCGACCTTGTCCGACGCCGTCATCGCGTTCAGCAGCAGCCCGTAGGCCTTCGCGGCGCCCTTGTCGGGGACGAGGTAGTACGGGTGGTCGTAGTAGATCGGGTCGATGTCCGCCTGGTCGACGAAGTCCTCGATCTGGATCGTCCGCGTGCGCTCGGGGTCGAGCGCGTCGAGCTCGTCCGGCGTGATGACGACGTATCGGTCCTTGGTCAGCTCGAAGCCCTTGACGATCTGCTCGTAGGGGACCTCCTCGCCGGTATCGGGGTCGACGCGCTTCTGCTGGATCCGGTTCCCAGTCTCCGAGTTGAGCTGGTTGAACCGCACCGTCTTGCGGGACACGGCTGAGTACAGCTTGATCGGCACGTTCACCAGTCCAAAGGAGATCGCGCCGCTCCAGATCGATCGGGCCATGCTCCTATTCTGACCGACGCGGCGGAGGCGGCAACAAACGCACGGCGGCTTGCGGGGTTCAGCCCGCGAAACGGGCCCGGAACACGAGGACGTCCTCCTCGCGCTGACCAGGCCCGAGCATGCCGGCGGACTCCAGATGGTCGCGGCGCCCGGCCATCAGCGGCCCGAGCGGCCCGCGCTCGCGGAGGGGCACGTCGACCGTCATGCCGCGGGCGGACAGGGCGTCCACGGTCCGCTCGATCCCGAGCAGCGACGAGTGCACGATCAGCAGCCTGCCGCCGGGCCGCAGGTAGGCGCGGGCGTGGTCGCAGATGCGGTCGAGCAGCGCGCGGCCGTCGCGGCCCGCGTCCCAGGCGCGTGCGCGCCCGCGCGCGGGAACGTCGTCGCGCGGCGACGGCACGTACGGAGGGTTGGAGACGATCGCGTCGAACCGCTCGCCGGCGACGGCGGAGAACAGGTCGCCGCGCAGCGCCCGCACGCGCACGCGGTTGAGCATGGCGTTGGCGCGGATCGTGAGCACGGCGCGGCGCGACACGTCGACCGCGGTGACCACCCGCGGGCCGCCGAGCGCGGCGCGGATCGCCAGCGCTCCGCTGCCCGAGCACAGGTCGAGCACCCGCGCGCCCGGCTCGAGCGGCTCGCGGTCGAGAGCGTCGGCGAGCAGCCAGGTGTCGCTGATCGGACGGAAGACGCCGGGAAGGGTCACGAGCCGCACGGCCGACCCCTACCCTCCCGGGCCGTGCGCGACGCGTTCGAGCAGCCGCCGGGGTCGGGCGGCGACTTCACCGTCGGGCTCGAGGAGGAGCTCATGCTCCTCGATCCCAAGACGCTCGACCTGGCGCCGCGGGCCTCCGAGGTCCTCGAGGCGCTGGGCGGCGACCCGCGCTTCAAGCTCGAGATGCCGGCCGCGCAGCTCGAGATCGTCACCGCCCCGCACCCGACGGTGCGAGAGGCGGCGAGCGAGCTGGCGGGCTCGCGGGCGGCGCTCACGGCCGCCGGGTTCCGCCTCGCCGGCGGCGGCGCCCACCCGTTCGCGTCCGGCTCCGGGCCGCTCAACCCCGGCCCGCGCTACGAGGCGATCGGCGCCGAGTACGCGTCCGTCGCCCGCCGCCAGCTCGTGTTCGGGCTGCACGTGCACGTCGCGATCCGCGGCGTCGACCGGGCGCTCGCGGTCTACAACGCGCTGCGCTCGTACCTGCCCGAGCTGGCCGCCCTCGCCGCCAACGCGCCGTTCTACGAGGGGCGCGACAGCGGGCTGGCCTCGGTCCGCTCGCGGATCTCCGGGCTGCTACCGCGCCAGGGCGTCCCGCCCGCCTTCGACAGCTTCGAGGCATACGAGCAGGCGCTGCGCTGGTGCGGCTTCGACGACCCGCGCCAGTGGTGGTGGGAGCTGCGCCTGCATCCGACGCTCGGCACCGTCGAGGTCCGCGTGCCGGATACGCAGCGCACCGTCGCGGAGACCGAGGCGCTCGCCACCGTCGTGTACGCGCTCGTCAACCGGCTTGCCGAACGCCACGACGCCGGCGAGCGCCTGCCCGTCGCCGACGCGTGGCGGATCGACCAGAACCGCTGGTCGGCGTGCCGGCACGGGCTCGAGGGCGAGATGCGCGACCTGCGCACCGGCGAGCGCCGCCCGACCCGCGAGCGCGTCGCCGCACTGCTCGACGAGCTCGGCGTCGCGATGCCTGCCGCAGACGGCGCCGCCCGCCAGCGGCAGGTCGCCGCCGACCGCGGTCTGCGCGGGCTGGCGGCATGGCTGGCCGACGGGTTCACCGGGTAGGGCGAACTCGTGATCGCCCTCCCCGAGCCCCGCGGCACCGTCACCGCGCTTCTCCTCGACGCCCTCGCCGGCCCCGCCGCGCCGTTGCCCGCGGCGCCGCCGCCGAGCGGCGAGGAGGACCTCCAGCTCGCGCTCTACCTCTGCTACGAGCTGCACTACCGCGGCCTGCCCGGCGTCGACGAGCGCTGGGAGTGGGAGCCGTCGCTGCTCGCGCTGCGCGCCGGGCTCGAGCGGCGCTTCGAGGCGGCGCTCCGGCGCGACGTGCCGGTACCCGAGCGCGAGAGCGCCATGGACCTCGCGCTGCGGGCGGACGAGGCGGCCGACGAGGCGCCGTCGCTCTCGCGCCACCTCGAGCGCCACGGCACCCTCGAGCAGTACCTCGAGTTCGTCGTCCACCGCTCGGCGTACCAGCTCAAGGAGGCCGACCCGCACTCGTGGGCGCTGCCGCGGCTGAGCGGCGGCCCGAAGGCCGCGCTGGTCGAGATCCAGGCCGACGAGTACGGCGGCGGCGACCCGCGGCGCATCCACGCGCAGCTCTTCGCCGACGCGATGGACGCCCTGGGCCTCGACAGCCGCTACGGCGCGTACGTCGACCACATCCCGGGCTGCACGCTGGCGACCGTCAACCTCATGTCGATGTTCGGGCTTCACCGCCGGCTGCGTGGCGCGATCGTCGGGCACCTCGCGCTGTTCGAGATGACGTCGTCGATCCCCAACCGCCGCTACGGCAACGGCCTGCGCCGGCTCGGGTTCTCCGGCGCCGCGACCGCGTTCTACGACGAGCACGTCATCGCCGACGCCGTGCACGAGAACGTCGCGGCGGTCGACCTCGCGGGCGGCCTCGCGCGCGAGGAGCCCGCGCTCGAGGACGACATCCTCTGGGGCGCCGCCGCCCTGATCGAGCTGGAGGGCCGCTTCGCGCGGCACCTGCTCGGCTCGTGGGAGGCGGGCCGCAGCTCCCTGCGGCGGCCTATCGAGCCTCCAGCAGGCGTCGCAGGAAGCACTGCGTCTCCGGGCGCTCCGGCGCGCTGAAGATCCGGTCGCCCGTCCGCGGGCCTCTAACCGACGCTCCGGCCCTCCTCCGCACCGCTCGGTGCGCGGAACCGGACCAGCTTGTGCGAGCCGTCGCAGAACGGCCGCATGCGCGACTTGCCGCAGCGGCAGAGCGCGATCGTCTCGCGGCCGGTGGTGATCTCGTTGCCGTCCTGGTCGGAGAGCCGGACGGGGCCGCGGACGATGAGCGGCCCGTCGCGGTAGGGCGTGATGACGACGTCCCTCATCCGATCGCCTCCAGCTCGTCCGCGCTCAGCTCGAGCTCGACGGCCCGCACCGAGTCCTCGATCGACTCCGGGCGGCTGGCGCCTGGGATCGGGATGATCGCCGGGCTGAGCGCGAGCAGCCACGCCAGCGCCACCTGCTGCGGCGAGACGCCGTGGGCCTCCGCCGCCGCTCGGACCGCGCCGTGACTGCCGGCGGCCTCGTCCGCCCGCGGGATCCCGCCGAGCGGCGACCACGGCAGGAACGCGATCCCACGCTCCTCGCAGAGCGCGACCTCGCCCTTGGCGATCGGCGACATGTACTCGAGCGAGAGCTGGTTCTGGACCGAGACGACGTCTGCGATCGAGCACGCCTCCTCGATCTGGTCGACGTTGGCGTTCGAGATCCCGATCCAGCGTACCTTGCCCTCGTCCTGCAGCTCCTTGAACGCGCCGATCGTCTCGGCGTACGGGACGGTCGGGTCGGGCCGGTGGTACTGGTAGAGGTCGATCCGGTCGGTCTCGAGCGCCTTCAACGAGGCCTCGCAGGCGGCCCTGATGTGCTCCGGCCGCCCGTCGAGCTCCCAGGCGCCGCCCGGGCGCGTGTGGCCCCCCTTGGTGGCGACCAGCACGCCGTCGCGGCGGCCGCGCAGCGCCTTGGCGATCAGCCGCTCGTTGTGGCCGACGTCGGTGTCGTCCACGGAGTAGGCGTCGGCGGTGTCGATCAGGTTGACGCCGGCGTCGAGCGCGGCGTGGATCGTGCGGATCGACCGTTCCTCGGGCGGACGGCCCGCGAGCGACATCGGCATCCCGCCAAGGCCGATCGGGAACACGTCGGTGCCGGCGATCTGTCTCACGTCTCGTCGAACTCCACGGTCTCGGGGTCGATGTCGTCGCGCAGGCCCAGGTACCGCGGGTGGCGGAGCGTGCGCGCCTGCGTCCACTCCCCATACCCGATCGTCGCCACGAGCACCGGCTCGACGAACCGCGTCTCGCGCGGCGGCTGCCGGCCCTCGAACGGGCTGCTGTCGCGCGCGAGCCGCGCGAGCATGCCGCCGAGCCGGTCGAGCTCCCGCTCGTCGAAGCCGGTGCCGACGCGACCCGCGTACTTGAGCGCCCCGTCCTCGTAGCAGCCGACGACCAGCGCGCCGAACTGCGTGCTGCGCCGCCCCTCGCCCGGCAGCCAGCCGCCGATCACGACGTCGGTCGTGCGGACGTTCTTGACCTTCACCCAGCCCGGCGAGCGCCTGCCCGGCGTGTACGGGCAGTCGAGGCGCTTGGCGATGATGCCCTCGAGGCCCTGCGCGCGCGAGGCCTCGAGCATCGCCGCGCCGTCGCCGACGTGGTGCGCCGGTGTCAGCCAGCGGTCGCCCTGGAGGTCGAGCTCGAGCAGCCGCTCCCGGCGCTCGGTGTACTCGAGCCCCATCAGCGAGTGGCCGTCGAGCCACAGCAGGTCGAACACGATGTAGGAGACCGGTTCGCTCTGGGAGAGCCGCCGCACCGCGTGCTCGGAGGTCAGGTGCATCCGGCTCTGGAGCTTCTGGAAGCTGGGGCGGCCGTCGTCGAACGCGACGACCTCGCCGTCGAGGATCGCCTCGTGGCCGGCAAGCGCGCGGCCGAGCTCCCGCAGCTCCGGGTAGCGCGGCGTGATGTCGCGCCCGCTGCGGGCCGTGAGCCGCAGCCGGCCGCCGTCGGCATGGGCGATCGCCCGCACTCCGTCCCACTTGATCTCGTACGCCCAGTGCTCGTCGTCCTTCGGCAGCGGGCCGGTGCGCGCGAGCATCGGTTCGAGCTTGTCCGGCATCGGCTCGCGGTCCGGATCCTGCGGCGGATCCATCCGGTGGATCATCCAGTTCGACCCGTCGGTCCGGAACAGCACGTAGCGCCCCTGGACCCGCTCGCCGGCGAACGTGACCATCACCTCGTCCTCGCGCCACTTGTGCAGCTCGTACGTGCCGCGATCCCAGATCTTCATCGTGCCGGCGCCGTACTCGCCCTTGGGGATCTCGCCGTGGAACTCGAGGTACTCGAGCGGGTGGTCCTCGGTCCGGACCGCGAGGTTGTTGCGCCGGGGGTCCTGGGGGATGCCCTTGGGGACCGCCCAGGACGCCAGCGTTCCGTCGTGCTCGAGCCGCAGGTCCCAGTGCAGCGAGCGCGCATGGTGCTCCTGGACGACGAACCTCGGGGTGCGTTCGTTCTCCGCGCCCGGTTCACCCGATGGCTCCGGGGTGGCGGAGAAGTCACGTTTACGGCGATACGAATCGAGGTTGCCTGGCATGAGAATGGGGGTAAAGGGGGCTCGCAGTTAGGTGGCCGGGGTTGCGGGTATCTTGCATGCCCGTATGGAAGCCAATCCCATCGTGCTCGACGACACCGCGGGGGATGTCGTGGTCGTCGTCGTCGAAGGAGAGCACGACATCTACACCGCCCCCACGCTGCGCGAGCGGCTGGAGGAGGCCCTCGACCGCGGCGGAGGGATCGTCGTGGACCTGACGGCCGCAACGTTCGTCGACTCCTCCGTGCTCGGAGCGCTGCTCGACGCCCGCCGCCGTGCCCTGGAGGCAACTCAGGGATTCGTCGTCTGCGTCGGCGAGACCGTGGAGCCGGGGGTGCAGCGAATCCTGGACATCACCGGCCTGGTGCCGGTGCTGCCGGTGCTTCGTAGGCGCGATGAGGCGATCAAGGCGGCGAGGACGAACGGCGCGGGGGAATGACCGGCCGGCCGGAAGTGCTCCTCACCATGCCGGCGCGCCCCGAGGGCGTGGGCGTCGTGCGGCAGGCGCTGGCGGGAATGGCGGACGCCCTGGACTTCGAGGCCTCCGTGCTGGCGGACATGAAGATGGCGGTCACCGAGGCCTGCACCAACGTCGTCGTCCACGCCTACGAGTCCGACAGCGGGATGCTCGAGGTCGAGATGCGGGCGAGCGACGAGGCGCTGACGATCGTGGTGCGCGACCACGGCTCCGGCATCCAGCCGCGCCCGGCGCGGTCCGAGCCGCCGGCCCTCGGCCTCGGCCTGCCGCTGATCGCCGCGCTGTCCGACGCGTTCGAGCTGCGCGGCAGCGCCGGCAGCGGCACCGAGGTGCGGATGACGTTCACCTACAACCGCGAGAACGACCCGGCGGACGCCAATCCGGTCACCGGCACGGTCGGGATCGACGGGCGCTGGGACCCCGAGGCTCCGTCGCAGGGAGCGCCCGCGGGCGGCTGAGCCGGCGCAGAGGGATTGACTCCTCGCGCGTTGTGACTACTTTGCAGCCTTACGCACCGCGACCGTAACGGGAGGCCGTTCGCATGCCCAACATCGCTGTCACCCCCGAGCAGCTTCAGTCCGTCGCCAGCCAGCTGAACGCCGGCGCCGCCAACATCGAGTCCACGCTCTCGCAGCTGGCCAGCCAGGTCGCCCCGCTGCAGAGCGAGTGGCAGGGCGTCGCCCAGGCCCGCTTCCAGGAGCTGTGG
>JBKOYW010000285.1:0-10794 GCA_046744275.1 Actinomycetota bacterium | reverse complement strand
CGTCAGGTGCTCGGCGTACGGCGCGCCGTCGGCCCACTCGGGCGGGGCGAGCGCCGCGGCGGCGTCCGGTCGGGCCAGCGGCGCCAGGCGCGCATCGGCGTTCGCGAGCGAGCCGGCCGCGCCCAGCAGCACGTGGTCGCGGATCGCGGGGAACGGGCGCTGCGCGACCGCCAGCGGGTCGCCGGAGCCGTGGTGGACGTAGAGCGCCGCCCCGTGGTCGATCAGCCACAGGTTGCCGTGCCACAGCAGCAGGTTCGGGTTGCGCGGCGTCCGGTCCACGTTCTCGACGAGCACGTCGAGCCAGACCACGGCGGCGGCCAGGTCGGGCTCGGGCGGCCGCGCTGGGCTGTACGGGAGCGCGCCCGGCAGGAAGTCGACGCCGAGGTTCAGCCCCGCGCTGGCGCGGATCAGGTCCTGGATCTCCGCGTCGGGCTCGGCCCGCGCCATCTCGCCGTCCATCTCGACGAGCACGAGCTCGGGCACCGGCAGCCCGAGCCCGCGCGCCAGCTCGCCGGCCACGATCTCGGCCGCCAGCGCTTTCGGCCCTTGACCGGCGCCGCGGAACTTGACCACGTACAGGCCGTCGTCGTCCGCCTCCACCAGCCCCGGGAGCGAGCCGCCCTCGCGGAGCGGGGTCACGTAGCGGGTCGCCGTCACCGTGCGAAGCACGGCTGGCATCATGCCTGCGCGATGCCGACGCTGCTGTGGGAGCCGCCCGCGGAGATGGTCGAGCGGGCCGTGATGACCCGCTACATGCGCGAGCGCGGGGTCGGGAGCTACGACGAGCTGTGGCGCTGGTCGGTCGAGGACCTGGAGGGGTTCTGGGGGTCGATCTGGGAGTTCTTCGGCGTGGAGGGCGGCTACGAGCGGGTCCTGGCCTCCGACACGATGCCCGGAGCGATCTGGTTCCCGGGCGCGCAGATCAACTACGCCGAGCACCTGTTCCGCGGCAAGGACCCCGACGCGGTCGCGATCGTCCACGCCTCCGAGCTGCGCGAGCAGGCCGAGTTGACGTGGGGCGAGCTGCGCGAGCAGGTCGCGCGGATCGCCGGTGGGCTGCGTGCGCTCGGGGTCGAGCGCGGCGACCGCGTGGCGGCGTACATGCCGAACATCCCCGAGGCGGTCGCCGCCTTCCTCGCCACGGCGTCGATCGGCGCCGTCTGGTCGAGCTGCTCGCCCGACTTCGGGGCGCGCTCGGTGATCGATCGCTTCGCGCAGATCGAGCCGAAGGTGCTGCTGGCGGTCGACGGCTATCGCTACAACGGGCGCGACTTCGACCGCCGCGAGACCGTCGATGGGATCCACGCCGGGGTCGGCGGGCGGGTGGTGCGGCTCGGCTACCTCGACGGCTCGGGCTGGCAAGACGGCTTCGAGGCCGGCGGCGAGCTGACGTTCGAGCGCGTGCCGTTCGACCATCCGCTCTGGGTCCTCTACTCCTCGGGCACGACCGGGCTGCCGAAGGCGATCGTCCAGGGTCAGGGCGGGATCCTGCTCGAGCACCTCAAGAAGCTGCACCTGCACGTCGACGCCCAGGCCGGCGACCGCGTCTTCTGGTTCACGACGACCGGCTGGATGATGTGGAACTTCGTCGTCTCCGGGCTGCTCACCGAGGCGGCGATCGTGCTCTACGACGGCAGCCCCGGCCATCCCGACATGGACGTGATGTGGGACCTCGCCGACCGCGCCGGCATCACGACGTTCGGCACCAGCGCCGCCTACATCGCGGCGTGCATGAAGGCGGGCATTGAGCCCGGCGCGGGCCGCGATCTCTCGAGGCTGCGCGCGGTCGGCTCGACCGGCTCGCCGCTGTCGCCGGAGGCCTTCCGCTGGGTCTACGACCACGTCGGCGACGACACGTGGCTGTTCTCCACCAGCGGTGGGACCGACCTGTGCACGGCGTTCGTCGGCGGCGTCCCGATCCTGCCGGTGTACGAGGGGGAGCTGCAGGCGCGCTCGCTCGGCGCGTCCGTGGAGTCGTGGGACCCCGAGGGGCGGCCGCTGATCGGCGAGGTCGGCGAGCTGGTCATCACGCGGCCGATGCCGTCGATGCCGCTGTACCTGTGGAACGACCCCGGCGGGGAGCGCTACCGCGAGTCCTACTTCGACATGTACCCCGGCATCTGGCGCCACGGCGACTGGATCGAGATCACCGAGCGCGGCACCGCGATCATCACCGGCCGCTCGGACTCGACGATCAACCGCGGCGGCGTGCGGATGGGCACCGCTGAGATCTACCGCGCGGTGCTGGCCGTCGACGACGTGGTCGACGCCCTGGTGGTGGACGTCGGCACGATGCCGCTGTTCGTCGTGCTGCGGGAGGGCGCGGAGCTCGACGACGACCTCGTCGCGCGCATCCGCGCGCGGGTCCGGGAGGACTGCTCGCCGCGCCACGTCCCCGACCAGGTGGTGGCCGTGCAGGAGGTCCCGCGCACGCTGTCGGGCAAGGTGCTCGAGCTGCCGGTCAAGCGCATCCTGCAAGGCACGCCGCCGGAGAAAGCCGCGAGCCGCGACTCGCTCGCGAATCCGGCCGCGCTCGACTTCTTCGTCAGCTGGGCAAAGAGCCGTTCCGCCGCGCGTTGAGGCGCTCCCGCGCCCGGAGCGTGTCCTCGAACGTCTTATCGGGGCGGAGGCGCGGCACGGTGACCTCGGCGGAACCGACGTACGTGGCCCGCTTCGCAATGCTGGCGATGTCTTCCGGCTTGCGGTGTATGAAGGGGATCCTCATGGCGGTGCGGGGCGGCTGTGCGACGACGGAGAGCGGGCAACCGCTACGACAAGGATAGCGGCGGTCAGGACGGAGACAACGGCCGCGATCGCCCAGGTGAGCTCGATGATC
Organism: Actinomycetota bacterium; assembly: GCA_046744275.1. Taxonomy (GTDB): domain Bacteria; phylum Actinomycetota; class Thermoleophilia; order Solirubrobacterales; family Solirubrobacteraceae; genus DASSUW01. Next base: position 7,958 of record JBKOYW010000285.1, on the reverse strand, counting down.
CACTTTTCGGCCTGGAAGCCTAGAGACGCAGCCGCGAACAGGGCGGCGAGCGTGCTCGCCACCAGGCACAACCGGTAGCGGACGAGCATCAGCCGCAGCAGCGGGTGCTCGTCGGTGCGCAGCACGAGCGCGGAGAACACCGCCGAGGTCGAGAGCACGAGCCCGATCGCCGGTCCGGCGCTGCCTGAGAGCGCCTCGAGGTCGGCGAACAGCCACGGAAGGGCGACGACCAGGCCGATGACGCTGGCGACGATCGCGGCGGGGGCGAGGAAGCGGCTGCGCTCAGCGCCGTAGTCGACGACCACCTCCGGCCGCATGGGCTCGTGCGCCGGGTCGACCGTGTAGTACAGCGCGGGCCGATCCGCATCGACCGCGCCGCTCACCAGCACCGCGCCGGTTGCGCCGTCCCAGAGCCGCGTGGAACGCGCCCTCAGGTCGGTCGGGACGACGACCTCGAGGTGGTAGCTCCACGCCTCCGCGCAGCCGGGAGCGCCGTACACGTAGGCGAGGCCGGGCCGCAGCGAGAACGGCTCGTCGTAGGCGAACTTGAACACGCGCCGGCGCTCCAGCCCTCGCACGACGGCCCAGAGGATGAAGCTGCGCGAGAAGATCTCGGTCGCGTCTCGGAAGTCGTCGAGCGGCTGGAGGCCGTGCCGCCGTTCGAGCCGCTCGACCGCGCCGGTGACGTCCAGGTCGCCGAGGACGGCCTCGATCAGCTCTCCCGCATCGCTCATGACCGCCGCGGCATCGGCGTCCTGCGCGTCGAGGTCTCCCTCGAGCGCCTGATAGAGCAGCTCGCGGCCGATCAGCGTGTTCTGCTCGGCCGTCAGGAGCGGGATCGAGTGCCCCTCCTCGTTGCGCAGGTCGAAGTGCACGAGCGGCCGCTTGGCCAGGAACGCGAGCGGGACCGCGAACTCGTCGGCGTCCGACAGCCGCAGGCGCTCACGCAGCTCGACCGGGACCGTGAAGTCGACCGACACGTGGCGGCGCACCTGCTCGTGGCTCAGCATCGTCAGCGTCTCGACGCGCCGGTGGCGCCACGCCGCCTGGTGCCGTAGCAGCTGATCGGCGGCGTCCGCGATGTCCCCCGCCCGCCGCTCGATCTCCTCCCCGGGCCACGCCGCCATGCGGCGGATGGTCTCAGAGGTCGAGGACGACCTTGACGTCATCGGGCTGCTTCTCGACGGCCTGCTCGAAGGCCTCGAGCGGGACGCGGCGGGAGATCATCCGCTCCAGCCAGCCGCGGTCGGCCGTCGCAAGCGCCTCGGCGGCGAGCGCGTAGTGCTGGAGGTTGGCGTTGACGGTCCCGAACACGACGTCGTTCTCGAGCACGATGTCGCGGTTGAGGCCGCCGAGGTCGACGGTCAGCGACCGCCCGCGCGGCGAGACGCCTGTGAGGCACACGATGCCGGCGGCCGCGTTGTTCGCGATCGCCTCGGCGATGACCTGCTCGGCGCCGGTCGCCTCGACGATGATGTCCGGCGACGCCTCGCCCGCCACCGTCTCGACGTCGCTGTGGTGGTAGTGGCCGCCGAGCGCGGCGACGAGCTCCGGCTTCGGGCCGTCCTCGCTGCGGTCGAGCACATGGACCTCGAGCCCGCGCTGCGCGCCGAGCATGGCCGCGAGCAGCCCGATCGGGCCGGCGCCGGTCACGAGCACGCGCTCCGGCGCGAAGTACGCGCGACGCCCGATGCGCTCGATCTGGTCCCACGCCTTCGCCACGATCGTGGTCGGCTCCATCAGCATCCCGACCGGCTCGAGCGCCGGGTCGAGCTTGACCGCGTAGTCGGCCTCGACCGTCCAGCGCTCGGAGCCGTAGCCGTGCAGCTCCTTGATCCCGCGCTCGGTGTAGCGGCCGTTGCGGCAGAAGTCGAACTCGCCGCGCGCGCAGGCAGGACACGGCTCGGGGTCCGGGCGGCGGACGACCCCGACCACGAGGTCACCGGCCGCGAAGCCGCTGTCGGTCGGCGCCTCGCGGACGCGCCCGAGCGACTCGTGGCCGAGCACGAGGCGCTCCTCCCCGGGAGGCGCCCAGCCGTACTCGCCGCCCATGATCTCGCGGTCGGTGCCGCAGACGCCGAGCGCGATCCCGTCGACCAGCAGGTCCCCGGGGCCCGGTTCGGGCTCGGGCATGTCGACGACGGCGGCCGAGCCGGCCTGCAGCGGGATGACGGTGAGCGCGCGCACACCCGCAACCTACCCGGGGCCGGCGAGGGGGTACTCCAGGGGGTTCCCTCATGTGCGAGGGGCGGCGCGGCGAACAGGATGCCGGCCATGTCGCCGTTCACGATCCCCAACACCAGCGCAGCCGACGAGCGTGCGTACCTGACCTCGCTATACACCGACCGCGCGCTCGCGCTCGCCATGGGCGACGACGAGCTCGCCGACGACATCGACATCGACATCGCGGCCGCCAGGAGCGCGTACGTCGGCCTCGCGGTGACCGAGATCGCCACCCTGCGGGGCGAGATCGGCGGCCGCGACCAGGGCTGACGGGCTCGGCTCGCGCGCTTCCGCACTAGCATCGCCGGGGACGGATGTCCCCGGTCGCCATCACCACGCTGTCGAAGGCGCGCCTCGGCATCGCGCTCGCCCTCCAGCTCGCGCTCGCGGGGGTCGACATCGCGATCGAGGGGTCGACCCTGACCATCACCGGCACCGTGCTGCTCGTGCCGCTCGTGCTCGCCGTGATCGGGGAGCGGCGCGAGGTGGCGATCACCGGAGCGGTCAGCATCGCGATCGCGATCGGCAGCACCTGGTGGAACGACACGACGAACACCGGGCAGACGATCTACCGGATCGGCTTCTTCACGGTCTTCGCGGCGCTCGCCGTGGTCGCCGCGCGCGCACGCGAGCGCGCGACGGCGCTGGCCGCCAGGAACGAGACCCTGGCCACCGAGCTGCAGGCGACCGAGGCGCGGCTCGACGGCATCCTGGGCTCGCTCGGCGAGGCCGTCACCGTGCACGACGAGCAGGGCAAGACCGTCTACGTCAACGACGCAGCGGTCGAGCTGCTCGGATCGTCGACCGCCCAGGACGTGCTGGACGCAGAGCCCGGGGAGCTGGCGCAGCGCTTCACGATCACGCTCGAGGACGGCTCCGCGGTCCGGCTCGAGGACCTGCCGGGCCGCCGTCTCATCGCGGGCGAGCCCGCCCCGTCGCTGCTCACGCGCAGCGTGCGGTGCGACACCGGCGAGGCGTTCTGGCTGCTCACGAAGGCCACGCTCTACGAGGATCCCTCGGGCGCCAAGTTGGCGATCAACATCATCGAGGACGTCACCGACGCCAAGGACGCCGAGCTGCGCCAGCGGTTCCTGGCCGAGGCCGGCCAGCTCCTGGCCTCGTCGCTCGACTACGAGCAGACGCTCGAGCGGGTGGCGCGGATGATCGTGCCGCAGCTCGCCGACTGGTGCGGGATCGACATGGTCGACGAGCACGGCGAGATCCAGCAGGTCGCGGTCGCGCACGTCGACCCGGCGAAGGTCGAGATGGCGCGGGACCTCCGCCGCCGGTACCCGCCGGATATGGACGCGCCCAGCGGCCTGCCCGCGATCATGCGCGGCGGCCCGGCGGAGCTGTACGCGGAGATCCCCGACGAGCTGATCGCCCAGGCGGCGGTCGACGAGGAGCATCTGCGGATCATCCGCGAGGTCGGGATGCGCTCGGCGATGGCCGTGCCGATGCGGATCGCCGGCGAGACGCTCGGCGTCATCTCGCTGGTCTCGGCGGAGAGCGGCCGGCGGTTCGACGCCGACGACCTCGCGTTCGCCGAGGACCTCGCGCTGCGGGCCGCCACCGCGATCCAGAACTCGCGCCTCTACACCGCGCAGGAGCGCGTCGCGCACACGCTCCAGGCCAGCCTGCTGCCCGAGCGGCTGCCCGAGCTGCCCGGCTGGGAGACGAAGGCCGCCTACCAGGCGGGCGAGCGCGGGGCCGAGGTCGGCGGTGACTTCTACGACATCCTGGCCGTGGACTCGGGCCATCTGATCGTGCTCGGCGACGTGACCGGCAAGGGCGTCGAGGCGGCCGCGCTGACCGCGCTGGTGCGCCACTCGGGCCGGATGGCGGCGCGCTTCGACCCGCGGCCCGCGCACGTGCTCGCGCTCATCAACCGCGCCCTGCGCGAGCAGCCGCGGCTGTCGCTGGTCACGGCGGTGTGCGCGCTGCTGGAGACCAATGGCGCGACGGCCCGGCTCACCGTGGCCTCCGGCGGCCATCCGCTGCCGCTGCGACGGCGGCCTGGCGAGCAGCCGTCCACGCTCGGCGACCACGGCGTGCTGCTCGGCATCGAGGCCGAAGGCGACTGGGCGGAGACCGCCGTCGACATCGCGCCCGGCGACACGCTGCTCTTCTATACCGACGGCGTCACTGAGACGCCCGGCGAGGGCACCACGCGCTTCGGCGAGGTCCGTCTGTTCGACGCGATGGCGCGCGCCGGCGAGAGCCCACAGGCGCTGCTGGAGGAGATCGAGCGCGCCCTGCGCGAGTTCCAGTCCGGTGTGGCGATGGACGACCGTGCGATGCTGGCGATGCGCTTCTCCGGGCGGTCCGGAGGTGGCGGCGCGGGCGGCGATGTCGCCCTGGCCGCGCTCGCATGAGGAGCCGCTACGACGTCGTCGTCGTCGGCGGCGGTCACAACGGGCTCGTCGCCGCCGCCTACCTGGCGCGCGCCGGCCGGTCGGTGCTGGTGCTCGAGCGGTCGGAGCGGATGGGCGGCGCCGCCGTGTCCGCGACGCCGTTCGAGGGCGTCGACGCGCGGCTGTCGCGCTACGCCTACCTCGTATCCCTGCTGCCGCGCTGGATCGTGCAGGACCTCGGTCTGAGGTTTGAGACGCGGCGGCGGCGGATCGCCTCGTACACGCCCGTCCCCGGATCCGACGCGGCGGTGCTCGTCGACACCGACGACCTCGCGCGCACGCGCGCGTCGCTCGAGCGGGTGACCGGCGACGGCAGCGCGTTCGATGCCTGGCAGGGGTTCTACGACCGCGTCGCCCGCGTAGCACGTGCCGTCTTCCCGACGCTGCTCGAGCCGCTCCCGACGCGCGCGGAGCTGCGCGAGCGCATCGGCGACGAGGGGATCTGGGACGCGCTGTTCGAGCGCCCGCTCGGCGAGCTGATCGAGGCCGCGTTCGCCGACGACGTCCTGCGCGGGATCGTCCTCACCGACGCGCTGATCGGCACGTTCGCGGGGCCGCACGACGGCGACCTGCGCCAGAACCGCTGCTTTCTCTACCACGTGATCGGGAACGGGACCGGCGCGTGGGACGTGCCGGTCGGCGGGATGGGCGCGCTGACCGACGAGCTCGTGCGCTGCGCGACGGACGTGGGGGCGGACCTTGTCACCGGCGCGGAGGCGACCGCGATCGAGGCCGACGGCGCGCGCGCCGAGGTCCAGCTCGACGGCCGTACCGTGGCCTGCGACGACGTGGTCGCCGGCTGCGCGCCTGCCGTCTTCGACCGGCTGCTGGGGCGGCCGGCGGCGGACGCGCCGGAGGGCGCCCAGCTCAAGGTCAACATGCTGCTGTCGCGCTTCCCGCGCCTGCGCGACCCCTGGGTGCCCGCCGAGGAGGCGTTCGCCGGCACGTTCCACGTCAACGAGAAGTACACGCAGCTCGAGGCGGCGTACGACGACGCCCTCTCCGGGCTCGTGCCGTCGCCGGTGCCGTGCGAGATCTATTGCCACTCGCTGACCGACCCGAGCATCCTCGGCCCGGACCTGGCCGCCCACACGCTGACGCTGTTCTCGCTCCAGACCCCCGCGCGCCTCTTCGAGCGCGAAGGGGCCCGCGACGAGGCGCTGTCGGCCACCCTGCGGTCGCTCGACTCGGTGCTGGCCGAGCCGATCGAGGACTGCCTGCTGCGCACGCCGGCCGGCGAGCCGTGCCTGGAGGCCAAGACACCGCTCGACCTCGAGCAGGAGCTCGCGCTCCCGCGCGGCAACATCTTCCACCGCGACCTGGCATGGCCGTTCGCCGAGGACGACGCCGAGGCCGGCCAGTGGGGGACCGAGACCGAGATCGCCAACGTGCACCTCGGCGGCGCGGGCGCGCGCCGGGGCGGCGGCGTCAGCGGGATCCCGGGCCGCAACGCCGCGATGGCGATCCTGGGCTCAGGCGGTCACTGATCCCGGTGGCGGCTACCCGGGCGGCTGAGGCGCAACACGGGCCTCGGGGTCGTCGCCGAGGACGGCGCGCCCGCCGTCGACCGCGATCACGGCGCCGTTGACGTAGCTCGCGTCCGGGGAGAGCAGGTGGGCGACGACCGCCGCGACCTCGTCGGGCCGGCCGACGCGGCCGAGCGGGTGCAGGCGGCGCATCTGCTCCTCGACGGCGTCGTCAGCGGCCACCAGCGCCTCGTGACGGTCGCCGGCGATCGAGCCGAGCGCGACCGCGTTCGTGCGGATCCCGTACGGGCCGTAGTCGACCGCGAGCGCGCGGGTCAGCCCCTCGACCGCCGCCTTCGCGGTCGCATACGGCAGCGCCCCGCGGACCGGGCGTTGCGCCTGGTGCGAGGAGACGTTGACGATCGCGCCCGGGCTGCCGCTCGCCAGGAAGCGGCGCACGGCGGTCGCGCAGCCGGTCACGGCCAGGGAGAGGTTGAGCGCGATCAGCTCGAGCACGCCGGCGGCGGGCGTCTCGTGGAGCGAGGCGTCGCGGAAGACGGCCGCGTTGTTGACCCAGCCGGCCAGCGTGCCGGCCTGCTCGGCCGCGTCGGCCGCGCGCGCGGCGACCGCCTCGTCGGAGCCGTCCCCCGCAACGGCCTGGATCCGCGGAGCGTCCCTCGTCCACGCCAGCGCGGCCTCGTCGAGGTCGAGCGCGACCACGTGGCCGTCCCGGGCGAGCCGCTCCACCACCGCCCGCCCGATCCCCCGCGCGCCGCCGGTCACCACGAAGGACCGCGTCATGCGGTAACCATACGGTCGCATGGCCGACGAGAGCTCAGTGCACGGACGGGTCGTGGTCGTGGGGCAGGTCCACACCCTGCTCGGCCGTCGCGAGGAGCTGCTCGAGCTCCTGCGCGACACCCAGGAGCGCTCACGCGAGGAGCCCGGCTGCGTCTCGTACGACTTCGCCGAGGCCGTGGGCGACCCGGGGCGCTTCGTCGTCGTCGAGGAGTGGCGCGACGCCGCCGCGATGGAGGCGCACTTCCGCTCCGAGGCGTACTCCGACTACCAGGCGCGGATCGGCGACCTCCTGGCCCGCCCGTCGGAAGTCCGGATCCACCACGTGCGCGAAACGCTGCGCCCGGAGAGCGGCGAGCCGCTCGATCCGCGCCGGGCCGGCTGAGCTTCAGGCAGGGTGATCATCACGACGTCGTACTCGTAGCCGCCGTTGGTGACGAGCCCGCGCCGGGGCGCGGCCGAGAACGACGAAACCCGCGCCGTGGCGCGGGCTTCTGAGCATCGGGGCGCCCGGATTTGAACCGGGGACCTCACCGACCCGAACGGTGCGCGCTACCAGGCTGCGCCACGCCCCGAGCGCTGTGCAGTCTAGCCGTTGTCCGCGCCGCGCCGGGTTCGATTCCTACGGGAGCGGCAGGTTGCCGCCGGTGGCGTCGTCGACCGTGTCCGTCGCGTCGTCGACGGTCTCCTGGACCGGTGCCGTGGTCTCCTCGACGGTGTCGGTCACCTCGTCGACCACGGGCTGCACGGGCTCGACGACGTCCTGGACGGTCTCGCGGACCGGGCCGGTCGGGTCCTGGCCTCCGGCCGGCAGGTTGACCTTGGGCAGGCCGCCGCCCGCGGTGGCGCCGTTCGCCGCTCCGCCGCCGTCCTGGTCGCTGCCGGCGGTCGTGGTGGGCAGGGTCGTGCCGGCGCCGCTCGAGCCGTCGCCGGCGTCGCGGCGGTCGCCGCGATCGCCGGCGCGGCTGGACCGCCGTGACCCCTTCGCCTTCCGCTCGGCGCCCGTACTCTGCGCCGACCCCCGTGCGGACTGCGTGACCCTGACCCCGTTGTCGTC
>JBKOYW010000470.1:0-2458 GCA_046744275.1 Actinomycetota bacterium | reverse complement strand
GCGGTCGCACTCAGCGAACCAACCGACTCGCTCGAGACCTGTCTGGTGTGGCGCGGCGACGACAGCTCGGCCGCCGTCGCGGCATTCGTGGCGGTCGCGCAGTCGGCGTTCGGCGCCGTGCACGGCCCGTCCCCCGTAGTCGGCTCTACCGGCTCGGTCTAGACCCATACGCGGTTCGTGTTGCTCCAGGGCATCAAGGGCCCTAGCGTCGTGGAGCACGATGCTCGCGAACCACCCGATCGACGTGATGATCCTGGCGACGGACCTCGGAGTCGCGAAGGAGTTCTACGGCGACAGGATCGGACTCGAGGTCCTCCTCGAGAGCGACGACTTCCTGACCTTCAAGTGTGGCGGTGATAGCCGGCTCGTCGTCACCCGGAGCTCCACCGGCACGAGCGAGCCGCAGACCAAGGCCTCGTGGCGCGTGGACGACCTCGCCGGGGAGGTGGCGGAGCTGCGCTCGCGCGGCGTCCAGGTCGAGGAGTACGACGAGCCCGGGCTGAAGACGGTCGACGGCATCGCCGATGTCGGCTTCGCGCTCTCGGCCTGGCTCGTCGACCCACACGGAAACTCGATCGGACTGCTGCAGTTCAAGGACGCGGTGCCGAGCTGACCAGCGACGATCCAGGGAGCGGCTCGGCGTCGACACCGCCGGAGCCAGGCAGCGGGCCGATCACGACGACCGTGACCAGGCGTGTCAAACCCGGTCACGAAGCCTTCTACGAGCAGTTTCTCGAGGGCATCATCGCCGCGGCGAGCGCGTTCCCCGGCCACATCGGCGTCGAGGTGTTCCGGCCGCAGATCCCAGCCGGCGAGTACCGGACCGTCTACCGGTTCGACAGCGCCGAGCACCTGCGCGCGTGGCTCGACTCCGACGAGCACGCAGCCTGGCTCGAGCGCGCCGAACCACACGTCATCGGCCCCATGGGCACCAGCTTCGTGACCGGCCTCGAGACCTGGTTCACCCTGCCGGTCGAGCCCGGGGCGCCCCCGCCTCCGCCCTACAAGATGGCGCTGGTCACCTGGATCACCATCTTTCCGCTCATCACCGCCATCGTCGCCGTGACGGGCCCGCTGCTCGCGTCCCTGCCGCTGGCCGTGAGACTCGGGATCACGACCGCACTGACAGTCCCCCTGATGACGTGGGTCGTAATGCCCCGCGTGACCCGACTTCTGCGCGGATGGCTGTACCCGCATCACCGCCCTCCTGGACCGCACCCAGGAGGTCGCCAGTTCGAGTCCGGCTAGCCCGCCTACCGCAGCGTCCGCGGCAGTCCGAAGTGCGGGAAGACGCTGGTGTCGCCGAACCAGGTGATGGCGGATATCCGGTCGCCCTTTAGCGTGAGGACGAACAACGCGTATGCCCGTGCGATTTCCGTTTGTGCATCCGGCAGGTAGCAACCGAAGGCGGGCTGGCCGTTCGCACGCGTTGGCACCAGCCGCAGCAGCGCGCCGCGCCGGACCTCGCGGTCGCGTAGGAACTCGCCGATCGCGGTGGGGCCCTGGTACTCCCATGGCTCGGGCGGCATGGTCACCCAGGCGTCGTCGGTGAGCAGGGCGACCATGGCGTCGATGTCGCCCGCCTCGACCGCGTCGGCGAATCTGCCGACGACGTCGCGCTCGAGCTTGGAGTTCGGGAGCGGCGCGCGTTCGCGTCCGGTGGCGGGCAGGCGGGACTCGAACGCCGCACGCGCGCGGCGCAGCAGGCTGTTGACCGATGGCTCGGTGGTCTCGAGCATGTCGGCGACCTCCCCGGCGCGGTAGCCGAGCACGTCGCGCAGCACGAGCACCGCGCGCTGCTGCGGCGGCAGGTGCTGAAGGCCGACGATGAACGCCAGCGCGATCGCCTCTTTGGTCTCGTAGCGCGCCTCGGGTCCGGGGGCGTCGTCCGGGATGCCCTCGAACAGGACGTCTGGGTAGGGCTCAAGCCAGATCGGCTCGGCCCGGCGCGTCGGCTCGGGCATCTCGATCATCCGCTGCAGGTCTTGCGGGCGGCGCCGGCTCGCACGGAGGGCATCCAGCGAGCGATTGGTGGCGATCCGGTACAGCCAGGTGCGGACCGACGCGCGTTCCTCGAACCGCTCAAGGCCGCGCCACGCGGCGAGCAGCGTCTCTTGGAGCAGGTCCTCGGCGTCCTGTGCCGAGCCGACGATCCGGTAGATGTGCAGCTGGAGCTCACGCCGATAGGGGTCGGTCAGCTCGCGGAACGCGGCCTCGTCGCCGGCGCGTGCGCGGGCGAGGGTCTGCTCGGTCACGCTCGCATCCTCCCACTGCCTCTTCCTTTCGCCGGCATCACAAGTACTGACGTCGCGGCCGCTCGAAATTGACCGCTCAGATTGCGCCCGGGCGAGCGCCTCAATGGGCATGGAAGCGAACTCGACACGAAACGTTCCCGATCCCCGCCGCTGGTGGGCGCTCGCGCTCCTCTGCGGCGCCTTCTTCATGGTGATCCTCGACG
>JBKOYW010000374.1:0-7065 GCA_046744275.1 Actinomycetota bacterium | reverse complement strand
TACGCGGTCGTCGGCAGCGTCAGATGTGTATAAGAGACAGGGCCGGTGGCCCGCGCCGCGGCGGGCTGGGGCTCCTCCTCCTTCTCCTCGATGCCGAGGTCCTTCACCATCTCCTCGAACTCCTGGCTCGACACACCGCGTGTCGGGTCGGCCGGCGTGGTCACGCGGCGGCGCTTGCGCTCCTTCGGCGCGACGTCGACCGGCGCGCCCGCCGTCGCCACTGCGTAGGCCGGCACGACGCCGCCGAACTCGCGCCGGATCCGCACCTCGCGCGCGTGGTAGACCGGCTCGCGCTGCTTCCAGTACGTGAGCACGGGGCCGGCGATGAAGACCGACGAGTAGGTGCCCGAGAGCGTGCCGACGAGCAGCGCGAACGCGAAGTCCTGCAGCGTCTCGCCGCCGAACAGCATCAGCGCGAGGATCGGCAAGGCGGCGCAGAAGCTGGTCGCCAGCGAGCGCACGATGACCTCGGACATCGAGCGGTTGTAGATCTGCGAGAACGCCGCGTTCGGCATCCGCGGGATGTTCTCTCGTATTCGGTCGAACACGACGATCGTGTCGTAGAGCGAGAAGCCCAGGATGGTCAGGAGCGCCGCGACCGTCGACGCCGTCACCTCCCGGCCGAGCAGTGCATAGACGCCGCCGGTGATCAGCAGGTCGTGCATGAGGGCGATGAGGACCGGCACCGCGAACTTCCACTGGAAGCGCAGCGTGATGTAGATCGAGACGACGACCAGCGACGCGATGATCGCGTAGATCGCGCTCTCGGCAACCGACCTGCCGAAGCTCGCGCCGATCGACTCGGAGCTGGGATCGTCGGAGAACCCGAACTGCTCCTGGAGGGCGTTCTCGACGCGGTCGACCTGCGCCGGGGCGAGCTGCTCGGCGCTGATCTGGACGACGTTCCGACCGAGCTCGGCGTTGTCGACGGACTGGATCTCGGCGTCGGCGAGGCCCACGGGCGCGAGCGCGTCGCGCACCTGATCCACCGTCGCCGCCCGCTCGAGCGGCGCGGTGATCCGCGTGCCGCCCTCGAAGTCGATGCCGAAGTTCAAGCCGGAGATCGCGATCGCCATCGCGCAGACGAGCAGGATCGTGCCCGACATGGAGAAAAAGGCCTTCGAGCGGCCCATGAAGTCGAACTTGATCGGCTTCGGGTCGCGCGCCCCGAGCGCCGCGCGCGAGCGCAGCAGCGCCGTGCCGCGCAGCGCGTAGAGCATCGCCTGGGTGGCGAGCACCGCCGTGAACAGCGAGAGCATGACGCCGACGGCGAGGGTAAGCGCGAAGCCGCGGACGCCCGCGGTCGCCAAGACGAACAGGATGAAGGCGACCAGGACGGTGACGACGTTGGCGTCGAGGATCGCCGTCAGGCCCTTCTTGTAGCCCGCGGAGATCGCCTGGGCGACGGATCTTCCGCCTCGCATCTCCTCCTTGACGCGTTCGAAGATCACGATGTTCGCGTCCGCGGCCACGCCGAGCGTGAGGATCAGGCCGGCGATGCCGGGCAGCGTCAGGACGATCGGGATCAGCTTGACGAGCGCGTAGAAGTAGAGCCCGTAGATCGCCATCGCGAACACGGCGATGACGCCCAGCACGCGGTAGAAGGTGATCAGGAAGAGAGCGACGATCGCGAATCCCGCGAGGCCGGCGACCAGGCCCTGGTCGAGCGCCTGCTGACCGAGCGTGGCCGACACCTGCGAGCGCGAGACCAGCTCGAGCCGGATCGGCAGCGCGCCGATCTCCAGGATCCGCGCCAGGTCCTGGGCGGAGGAAATCGAGAAGCTGCCGCTGATCTGGGCGCCGGTCGAGCCGTCGATCCCCTCCGGGTTCTCGGCGTAGTTGATCGACGGCGCCGAGACGAGCTCGTCGTCCAGCACGATCGCGAAGTGCTGGGAGCTGTTGGCCGGAATGTCGCCGGGCAGCGCGTTGTCGACGCCGCGCTGGGCGATCTCGGCGGTGATCCGCTTGAACGCCTCACGGCCCTTGTCCGTGAAGTCGAACGTGACGATCGGCTCGCGCGTGCGCTGGTCGAAGTTCTGCTCCGGGTTCTTGATGTCGGTGCCGGAGAGGGCCGGGTTGTCCTGGATCACCCAGAAGCGGTCGGGGTCCGGGGCGTCGGCGTTGGGCTTCTCGTCACGGACGACGAGGATGCCCTCCGGCACCTCCAGCACCTCGGCGTTCGAACGCTGCTCGGGATCGAGATCCTCGAGCGCGGACGCCCGCGAGTCGGACGGCTGGCCGTTGCTGAACGGCTGCTTGGAGGTCTTGTTGAACGCGTAGAAGCGCGGGGCGTCGGCGGCGTTGTTGTTGCCGTCGTCCTGCGGCTTGCACTGCGAGGCCTGCTTGACCGCGTTGTAGAAACCGGTGATGGCCTGCCGCGCGTTGGCGTTCTCGTCCGGGTCGGTGCGGCAGTCCTCGTCGAGGATGTTCGCTTCCCAGTCGTAGAAGAACAGCTGGGCCGTCGAGCCGACCTGCGCCGCGGCGCGCTCGGCGTCCTCGACGCCCGGCAGGTTGACCTCGATCTGGTTCTCGCCGGAGAGCAGCAGCTCCGGTTCGGCGACACCGAACGCGTCGACGCGGTCGCGCATGATGTCCAGCGAGCGCTGGAGCGCCTCCTGCGTGACGGTCGGCTGCTGGGCGGTCGGCTCGCCCTGGTAGATGAGCTGGACGCCGCCCTGGAGGTCGAGGCCGAGCTTGGTGTCCCTCGTCGAGACCGCGTACACCGACCCGGCGATCAGGCCCAGGACGACGAGCAGGACGAGGAGGGAGCGGCGGCGTTCGGACATTGAGGGCTGGTGAAGGGTAGTGCGGAGTTAACTCCGCGGGGCATCCAGCCCCGCGGTCAGATCGTGCGGTTCGGCGTCCGGCCTCACTATTTGGACGGCGTCAGCACGAGCAGCAGGCCGCCGTCGTCATCGTACGCCGGAAACAGATCGGCGACCGCCTTGGCGGGCAGATCGCCCTCGGCGTTGACTACTACGGGCTTGCCGAGCTGGCGGACGCCCCACTCCAGCACGGTTCCCACGTGGTCTGCGCCGCCCTCGAAGTTCAGGCCGAGCACCTCGCGCACCTCGCGACCCATCACCTTCTCGTCGGAAAGCCCGGTCAGCTCGCGCGACCCGCGCCCGCAGCCGATGATCCGGCCGGCCTGGTCGCAGACGAAGAAGGCGGCGTTCGGGGCCGGGTAGTAGTCGTCGAGCAGCTCGAACAGGAAGCCGAAACCGCACTTGCTGCAGCCGCGCGGCTGGTTGCGGAAGCCCTGCTGGCGGTCGGTCGCGGTGCTGCGCTGACCGCAGTTCGGGCATATGAACAGATGCGCCACGATTGCTTAGCCTAGACCCGCTTGGCTAAAGGCTCGATCAGAACAACGTCGAGTCCGCGGCCGGTGGCTCCAGCCCGAGGTGGCGGAACGCGTGGACGGTCGCGCAACGGCCGCGCGGGGTGCGCTTGAGGAAGCCGCGCTGGAGCAGGTACGGCTCGTACACGTCCTCGACCGTGTCTGGCTCCTCCTGGACGGCGACGGCCAGCGTCGACAGGCCGACCGGCCCTCCCGAGAACTGCCGGCAGATCGTGGAGAGGATCTCGCGGTCCAGCCGGTCCAGTCCCGCGTGGTCGACCTCGAGCAGGTCGAGCGCGGCGCCGGCCACGGTCGCGTCGATCGGGCCGCCGCCGCCGTGGACCTGCGCGAAGTCGCGCACGCGGCGGAGCAGCCGGTTGGCCACGCGCGGGGTGCCGCGGGCGCGCTCGGCGATCGCCCGCGCCCCGGCGGCCTCGATCGCCACGTCGAGCACACGTGCCGAGCGCTTGACGATCCGCGCGAGGTCGGCGGCGTCGTAGTGGTCGAGCCGGTGCTGGATGCCGAAGCGGTCGCGCAGCGGGGTGGTGAGCAGGCCCGCCCGCGTGGTGGCGCCGATCAGCGTGAAGGCCGGCAGGTCGAGCGTGACCACCCGCGCCCCGGCACCGGCGCCGACCGTGATCGGCAGCTGCCGGTCCTCCATCGCCGGATAGAAGGTCTCCTCGACGGCGCGCGGGAGGCGGTGGATCTCGTCGACGAAGAACACCGCGCGCGGCTCGAGCGCGGACAGGAACGACGCGATGTCGGCTTTGCGCTCGAGCGCCGGGCCGGCCGTCTGCACGAACGGCACGTCGAGCTCGGCGGCCACGATCTGCGCGAGCGACGTCTTCCCGAGGCCGGGCGGGCCCGCCAGCAGCACGTGGTCAAGCGCCTCGCCGCGCGCCGCCGCGGCGGCGATCGAGACGCCGAGCTGGTCCTTCACCGCGTCCTGGCCGATGAACTCCTCCAGCACGCGTGGGCGCAGGGAGGCGTCGATGTCCTCCTCGGGGCGCTCGTGCGGAGTCTGGAGCCGGTCGGCCCCCGGGCTGCGGATCATCGCCGCGCCCCCTTCAGCGCGTGGGCGATCAGGTCCTCGGGCGTGTCGCCGGGCGCGCCGTCGAGCAGCTTCTCGGCCTCCTGGGGCGAGAAGCCGAGACCGACGAGGCCGTCGCGCGCCAGCATCCGCGGGTCGTCGCCGCGACGGATGACGATCGGCTCGTCGACCTTCTCGCGCAGCTCGACGACGATCCGCTCCGCCGTTCGCTTGCCGATCCCGGGGGCGGCCTGCAGCCTGGCCGTGTCGCCGGCGGCGACGGCGGCCAGCAGGTCGCGCGGCGAGCCGCCGGAGAGGACGGCGAGCGCCATCTTGGGGCCGACCGACTGGACGCCGATCAGCAGCAGGAACAGGTCGCGCTCCTCCTCGGTGGCGAAGCCGTACAGCAGCAGCGCGTCGTCGCGCACGATCAGGTGCGTGTGGACCGCGACCTCCTGCCCCACGCGCGGGATGTGGCGCAGCGTCTCGGCCGATACCGCGAGCCGGTAACCGACGCCGGCGCAGGACACCACCACGTGATCCGCCCGCCGCACCGCGACGGTCCCCTCGAGCAGCGCGATCATCCGGCCAGCGCCGCAGCCAGCGGCGCCCCGTTGGCATGGCAGATCGCGACGGCCAGGGCGTCGGCGGCGTGATCGGGGCGCGGCAGCTCGGTCAGCGCGAGCAGGGTCTGCACCATCCGCTGCACCTGGTCCTTGGCCGCGCGGCCGTTGCCGCAGACGGCGCTCTTGACCTGCTGCGGCGTGTACGACGCGCACGGCACGCCGCGCTCGCCCGCGGCGAGCATCACCACGCCGCGAGCCTGCCCGACGGCGAACGCGGAGCGCGCGTTGGCGCCGAAGTACACGTCCTCGAGCGCGATTGCCTCGGGCCGGTACTCGTCGAGCAGCGCGCCGACGCGCTCGTGGATGGCCGCGAGCCGGCGCCCGGCATCGAGCCCGGGCGCGGTCTCGACCACGCCGCCATCGAGCGCCAGCATCCTCCCCTGGTGCTGGGCCACGACGCCGTAGCCGGTGTTGGCCACGCCGGGATCGATGCCGAGGACGATCACGTACACGGCGGGGATTCTGCGTCGCGCGTCGGACGCCTTCCTGCCGCGCGGTTCACGAACTTCGGCATTTAGGGAGGCGGGATCGACCGCGAGTGCGGGTCGATGGCGCCTTTTCCGTACATATGACGGAAAAGGCGCCAGGGACCACCGACCCGGCCGGCTCCCCCGCTCCCCTGCCCAGCGCAGTTGAAGTTCGTCAACCGCCAGGCAGCGACGAACCGGCGAACCCGAAGAACCACACCGCGAAGACCACGGCCGCGACCGCGACCGACACGATCATCACGCGATCGAGGACGCCGCCGCGCCGGTCGACGTGCCGCTCCCCGCGCATCGACCGCGTCCAGCCTGGCCGGTACTCGTCGACCTCGGTGCCCGTGAGCCGGATGTGCGCGCGGTTAAGCCAGCCGAGCCCCTTCCCCACCACCGCCATCCCGACGGGCAGCCCGAGGATGATCAACAGATACGGGCCCATGCTCGGGTTCGGCGTGTCCGCGAGCTTCGACGCCAAATACACGAGGCCAAGCGGCACGCCGAGCCACATCACCACGCTGCCCAGCGCCATCAACGCCACGAGGGCGACCGCCGGCGGGGACCACGGGGAGCGCACGAGGCGCTCGTACCCGCGTTCAGCCCGCGACGCGCTCGAGGATCTCGGCGTCGACGTCGAAGTTCGCGTGCACCGCGTCGACGTCGTCCTGGTCCTCGAGGGCGTCGATCAGGCGCAGGACCTTGGTGGCGCCGTCCTCGTCGAGCGGGACGAGCGTCTTCGGACGCTGTCCCACCGACGCCTCGTCGACCTCCACCCCGGCGTCGGCCAGCGCGGCGCGCACGGCGGCGAGGTCGGACGGCTCGCACAGCACCTCGAAGACGTCGGCGTCCATCTGGATGTCCTCGGCGCCCGCGTCGATGGCGACCATCAGGTCGTCCTCCGAGTAGCGCTCGCCGTCGACCACGACGACGCCCTTCTTGTCGAACAGGTACGCGACCGAGCCGGGCTCGCCGAGGTTGCCGCCGTTCTTGGAGAAGATGTGGCGCATCTCCGAGCCGGTGCGGTTGCGGTTGTCGGTCAGCGCCTCGACCAGCACGGCCACCCCGCCCGGGCCGTAGCCCTCGTACATGACCGCTTCGAGCGCCTCGGCGTCGGCGCCCTCGCCGGTGCCCTTGGCGATCGCACGCTCGATGTTGTCCTTCGGCATCGAGGCGTCCTTGGCCTTCTGGACGGCGAGCGCGAGCGCAGGGTTGCCGTCGACGTCGCCGCCGCCCTCCTTCGCGGCCACCGTGATGGCGCGGGCGAGCTTGGTGAACAGCTTGCCGCGACGGGCGTCCACGATCGCCTTCTTGTGCTTGATCCCCGCCCACTTGGAGTGTCCGGCCATGCGGAACGATTCTAGTCTCGGTGGTCTGGCCCGGCCGCGAGCCTAGAGCTCGGCCCGCGCCAGGGCCTTCGCACCGTCGAGATCGAGCGCCCGCCCGCGCTCGAGCGCCGCGTCCCGCCCTGCGACCAGCTCGCGCGTGCACGCCGACAGCTCGGCGAGGTACGGGGCAGCCGGCCAGCGCCCGGCGACGCCGAGCACCTCGGCCGCGACGTCGAGCTGACCGCGGCCGGCCAGCACGGCGGCGATCGCC